>NZ_JADGIT010000010.1:0-64414 GCF_015233855.1 Corynebacterium sp. ED61
CAGGTGAGCAGGACTTGCGCGCAGCGGAGCGCACGTACAATTGCCGAAGGCTTCTCGGGTCGAAAAACGAGAACCACACCCCACACAGTGGGGTGTGCATCAGCATCAGCACGCGGCGGAACGCCGCGGGATGATTCCCTCTCGAGCCCGCATTCAGAGCCCGGCCGACAGGTCGGGCTGCGGGCGCACACCACAGCGAGTGCGCAGCACTCACCCTAGATACCGCTCGCGGTATCCCGGTAGCGCGGTACACACCGCGATACCACTTCACCGGCGAGGGATCTCGCCGAACAACTCTCGAGCAGGCTGGTGGGGTTGGGAGCTGCAAGCCCAGTGCTATTCCCAGCACTGGGGCGCCGCAGAACACACACCCCACCAGCCTTCCATCCCCCCCCCGGTTGGTGTGGCTGGCCCCAGGCCAAGCCAGACACACCAACCCACCGCCGAAAAATCGGGACATAGAAGAAGCGGGATCGCGCCTTGCTTGGGCGCAACCCCGCTTGCTTATCTGGAATGTGGTGTTATTTGCGTTGGAGTTTATCAGTGGCTTTGCGAGGAACTTCAGCTCCTGCGAGCTCGTAGATCCGTCGCGGGAGAATGTCGCCGGTTTTCTTGCTGGCTTTGACGATCACGCGGGCGCGGTCTTGGCGCTGCTGCTTAGTGAGTTGGAGGTGCGTCATGATTGTTCTCCTGTTTCATTGTCTCCCTGTTCATTATCTCTCATCTCCTGCTTGTAGAGAAGGTCTTGGACAATTTGAGCTTCTGTTTTGGTTGCTAGGGAACTTTCGGCGAGTACACCGAGATGGAAAAGCGCATCGTCGACATCGTCGTCTAAACGTTCGATAGCCCATGTGTAGCGTTTCCACCATTCTGCGCGACCATCACTGTTTGTTTTCTGGCGAAGGGACATCAGCACTGCAATGAAGCCACCAAGAGTGATGACTATTTGTATCCCTTTAAACCAGTGGTCAATATCTCCCATCGTCATACCCTGTCTAGCGCGCACCGTCTCGTAGTTCTTCAATCGTAAACTCAATGATTGACTGGGTGATGGCCTCATCGAGTCGCAGATCATCCCAGCGTTGGGCACGGATGTCGTAGGCAGCCAAGATGAAGTCTGCTGTGACCTCGGGATCATGGCGCATATCTACGGCTGTGGTGATGTATTGGTTGATACCGATTGTCAGTGCTTCACGGTCGAGCGCGTAGGTGTTTCCCTCTGCGTCCATTGCGATGAGAGATCCGTTGGGGGCTACCGAGAGAACGAACTCGGCAAGTTCGAGGTCTGCTCCGACTTGCCAGATGCTGTGGTAGACCCGCTCTGGAATCTGATCACGGTGAAGTTCATCGAGTTCAATGAGTCCACAAACAATGAACTGGTCGATGACCTCGTTGCTTCCATTGCCCACCTCGTCGGCGTGATCGAGGATGTCGTGTGCTCGCTGGATGAGGCTTCTCTGATCCATGGTGTGGTGTCCTCCTTGGACTTAGTGAATCGGTGACCCGTCTGCCACCCTTGCTCTCCTCCTCGTTATTCGCCCGAGAAGGCACGAAGTGCCGATTAGTGCGCGACGCGCAGTGCAACGTCCTGGAACCGGAGAAAGGAGAACAAGTTTTCCCACGAAATAAGCGCAGGCCGCCAGGCCGGAGCGCGTGGGACAAAGTTTTCGGGATGAATCCGGCTCACCACAGGTGAGCAGGACTTGCGCGCAGCGGAGCGCACGTACAATTGCCGAAGGCTTCTCGGGTCGAAAAACGAGAACCACACCCCACACAGTGGGGTGTGCATCAGCATCAGCACGCGGCGGAACGCCGCGGGATGATTCCTTCTCGAGCCCGCTTCCACAGACCGGCCCCTTGGGGTCGGGCTGCGGGCGCACAACACAGAGAGTGCGAAGCACTCACCCTAGATACCGGGATACCGGTGAGGGATCTCGCCGAACAACTCTCGAGCAGGCTGGTGGGGTTGGGGGCTGCAAGTGCCAGTGCTATTCCAAGCAATGGTGCGCCGCAGAACACACACCCCACCCGCCTTCCGTTCCCCCCGGTTGGTGTGGCTGGCCCCTGGCCAAGCCAGACACACCAACCCGCCGCCGAAAAACAGCAGGCGGGCTTGCGCAGGTTTTAGGCGTTGGCCGTGGCCATCTCTGCATCTTCGAGAGCGTGGGCGATGGTGGTGAAAATCTCGGTGCGAACCATGTCGTAATGGTTGGCGCACTCGCCTTTGTTGGAGAGGAAGGCTAGGAAGTTAAGGATGCTTCCGGTGGTGTCCAGTCCGCCGGTGGTGAGGATGTCTGAGCCGTGTGTGCGTAGGCTGCTGAGGAAGTTTTCCATGACGTAGGCGCATGTGTCGTCGGGATCGACGTCAACGAACCTGCATACGGTGTCCCATAGGTGGCGGGCTTGCTGGTGGGCGTGGTCTACGAGGTTGCGGTAGGACTCGACGGGGGTCATGCCGTGGGCGAGGTTGGCGCGATGGATGTGTCCGAGGAAGTCAGGGGTTTCGGGGTTGGCGTGCAGGGCGTGATCGATAGCGCGGGCGTGGTGGTCGTCAGGCGTGGTGGTGATGTACTTGGTCATGCTGGAGGTGACTGCTGCGGTGATGCGTCCTTCGGAGAAGTCGGCGGTGTGGCGGTAGTTCATTGTGTGAATCCTTTGAGTGAATCGGTGGCTTGTCGGTGCGCGTGATTGGGGAATGCGCGCCCCTCCCCTGCTTGGGCTATCCCTCGTTGAAGAAGTCGCGCAGCATGTTTTCAAACTCCTCACTGTCTGCCGGTGGTGCCCACGGGTCGGACTTTTGGTGTGCCTGGGACTCGGTAGGGTCGATTTGCGTCATGGCCACGGCGTGGCCATGAACAGAACCGGTGATGGGTGCGCCTGCTTCGATCGTGGGAACGCGCAGGTTTGCGATGATTTCCATTCCCATGAGACCGGCGATGAACTCTGCCAGCTCTGCGATGGGTTGCAGCTCGTTGTTGTCAGAGATGGTGACCACTGCGAGCTTCTTGGTCGAGGTGTGGGCAATCTCGTTGAGGATTCCCAGCAGGTTTTCTCCTGCGGTGTTGAGGTTCTCCTCGGCTTGTTCAACCCACGAGAATCCAGCGAGAACTGGAATCTGAATCGCGGAGTCGGTGAGGTCGTTGAGCCCCACTAGCGCGAAGTAGTCCTGTGGGTTTTTCTTCAAAAGCGCAGTAATGCCTGCCACGATCTCCTGCGGAAAAGACTCGTTGTCAAAAACACTCATGGTGTGGTGTCCTCCTTGGACTGATAGTGAATCGGTGACCCGTCTGCCACCTGCCTTACCTCCTCGTTTTTCGCCCGAGAAGGCACGAAGTGCCGATTAGTAAGCGACGCGCAGTGCAAGTCCTGGAACCGGAGAAAGGAGAACAAGTTTTCCCACGAAATAAGCCCCACCACAGGTGGGGCGCGTGGGACAAAGTTTTCGGGATGAATCCGGCTCACCGCAGGTGAGCAGGACTTGCGCGCAGCGGAGCGCACGTACAATTGCCGAAGGCTTCTCGGGTCGAAAAACGAGAAAACGCACCCCCCTTGGGGTGCGCATCAGCATCAGCACGCGGCGGAACGCCGCGGGATGATCCCTCCTCGAGCCCGCTTCCAGAGCCCGGCCGACAGGTCGGGCTGCGGGCGCACACCACAGAGAGTGCGCAGCACTCACGGTAGATACCGCTCGCGGTATCCCGGTAGCGCGGTGAATACCGCGATACCGTTTCACCGGCGAGGGACCTCGCCGAACAACTCTCGAGCAGGCTGGTGGGGTTGGGAGCTGCAAGTGCCAGTGCTATTCCAAGCACTGGTGCGCCGCAGAACACACACCCCACCAGCCTCCCCTTCCCCCGGTTGGTGTGGCTGGCCCCAGGCCAAGCCAGACACACCAACCCGCCGCGGCCGGGGTCTGGCGGACGGAACTATCGCTGACGGATGTGGATAAGAATCTGGTCAAGCGCGCTGCGATCTGTGGGCAGCGCTTCCCGTTCGTCGGCATCGAGATGATAGTGCAGGAGTGCAGTAGGGGTTAGCTTTCCTTCGGCTGCGAGCTGGCTGGCACTGATACCTAGTTCGATGAGTGCGATGTCGCGGGAGTCTTCGGAGCGGTCGAGTGTTTTGAGGAAATCGGCGGTTGTCATGGGCGTGTTGTCATTGCTGATTGCCATGTGTTATTGTGTCCTTAGTGAATCGGTGAGACCCCAAGTGCCCTCGGGCGGTTGGGGTCTTTCCCTTACGGTGGAGCGAGTTATGTTGGTGCGCGTGATTGGGGAATGCGCGCCCCTCCCGAACATCCTTAGCGGCTGAGTGCCTTACGGTTGTTCATGCGCTGTTGACCAAGATCAACGTTGCGACCTGCATTAGAACCGTGGGAAAAGCCTTGGGGGTCTAGGCGGTTATTGCTCTTTCTGCTGTATAGGCGTCCGTGCATGTCTTTCTTCGCCTGACGTGCTGCCTCTGCGTCGCTGAGCAGAACAAGCTCGCCCTTGTCACTATCGGTATCGAATTGGTGGCTCTGTCCGTCTTCGATCTCCACAAGCCGTCGAGCGATCGTCTGCGCGAACCCTGCCATCCATGAGCGGCGTTGGACGACGGTGGATACCCCGATGAAGTCATCCAGGTTGGCGCGCTTTGCTTGGGTGAGCATGTGAGGGTTGAGGTAGCTGAACATCATCATCACGCGCTTGACGTGCTTGCTCCGTCCGAAAATTTCCACCCTGGTGATCTTGTTGGAGTTTCGCGTTGCCCATAGCACCGGCTCGCAATGCAATGCTTTGGCAATGCGCCAAAGCAACCCGCTCTGGCAATCAGTGTAGGCACCGCTGAGGGTGAGCTCTTCATGAATCATTTCGTCGGCCGTGTCTTGAGCCAGGTCGTGTTCGTTGATTCCGTACTTGGCCATCATTTCCAGTGCTCGGCTGCGGAAAGCCTCTGCATCTGGTTGGCCTTCACGGCTGCGCGCCATCTCGAGTAGCGCTTTGATTTTGCGTTCAATGCCCTCTGAATGTGACATGGTGTGGTGTCCTCCTTGGACTGTTAGTGAATCGGTGACCGTCTGCCACCCTTGCTCTCCTCCTCGTTTTTCGCCCGAGAAGGCACGAAGTGCCGATTAGTAAGCGACGCGCAGTGCAAGTCCTGGAACCGGAGAAAGGAGACAAAGTTTTCCCACGAAATAAGCCCCACCACAGGTGGGGCGCGTGGGACAAAGTTTTCGGGATGAATCCGGCTCACCGCAGGTGAGCAGGACTTGCGCGCAGCGGAGCGCACGTACAATTGCCGAAGGCTTCTCGGGTCGAAAAACGAGAAAACGCACCCCCCTTGGGGTGCGCATCAGCATCAGCACGCGGCGGAACGCCGCGGGATGATCCCTCCTCGAGCCCGCTTCCAGAGCCCGGCCGACAGGTCGGGCTGCGGGCGCACACCACAGAGAGTGCGCAGCACTCACCCTAGATACCGCTCGCGGTATCCCGGTAGCGCGGTGAATACCGCGATACCGGTCAGATGCTAGAAGTGCAGGTTGAGGCCGTTGATTTCTCGGATGACCACATGACCGTTGGCATCTTCATACTCACCGTGACGGATTAAAGCAGTTTCAACAGCTGCTTGAGCTACGGCACGTTCGTAGATCTCGTGGGCGTCAAGGTCATCGACGTTGGTAGCTCGCGGGCCGTAGCCCTGGATCTGTGCGGACATATGGATGCGCCACGTGGCGTCTTCTAGTCCGGTATCGAGAATCTGATCAAGTTGTGCAGCAATATCTGTGGTCTTCATTAGTTAGTCCTCGTTTTCGTCTAGCGTGCCCACATTTTGCGAAGCAGCTCTTGTGTCTGCTGGAGTTGAGCAATCTGCTCTTCGGTGAGTTCGACAGCCCCATTAGATTCTTCAGGCTGGAGAGTCAGCGCCTCCCCCTTACTATATGCCCCAAAAAATCGCGGATCGTTCCCACTCAAAGGATGTGCATGTCAATGCAGTTTTTGCCGATGTTTAATCGTCTCCAGTTCGCCCTGATCGATACAGAGACCACAGGTCTGAGTCCAAAGAAGGATCGGATTGTCGAGATCGCGGTCGTCACGCTGGACTCGGGGTTCAGCGAGGTTAACCGATGGCACACACTCGTTAATCCAGGTCGTCCTATCCCCAACTCGTCCATCCACGGCATCTCTGATGCCATGGTGAGCGACGCTCCGACGTTTGCGCAGATCTATGCAGAGCTATTGGCTGAACTTCGCGGCAAGGTTTTGCTGGCTCATAACGCGACGTTTGATGCCGACATGCTCGTGGCCGAATCTGACCGCCTGGACGATGAGGACATCTTCTTCCCTTTCGTGGACTCAATGAGACTTGCACGACAAGTTGTCCCTAAAGGAACGTCATGCAGCCTCGAGTCGCTTGCGCAGCACACAAGGGTGAGAAATCAGGAAGCGCACAGCGCATTAGGCGACGCTCTTACAACGGGAGAGGTGCTCAGGAAGCTGTTCGGGCTGCGTCGATATTCCATCGGGCGCACCGTGATCAAACAAGCGACGCCGTTCAAGGCAAGCGCAGCATTTATAGATGGTCACGGCCTGACTTCGGCATCCATACTGCCCCGAGCGGAATAAATACCGTGCGCGGTAAATGCCGACATACCGAAGTAGTTAAATCGGGACGTACGGTTGTAATGCGGACGGTACCACGGTAAGATCGTAAGAAGGTAAGACGGTATCTACCGAATTGCCGCCGTAGGGAGACGCCAATTCACTGGAGGAAAAGTTATGAAGATCGTGATTGCCAACACGAAGGGGGGGTGCGGCAAAACTGTGTCTGCGATGTTTCTGTCACTGGCCGCAGCCAAGCGGGGTCACTCGGTTGAACTGTGGGATGCAGACAGCCAGGGCTCGGCCACAGAATGGGCTGAGATGGCCGCTGAAGATGGCGAGCCGTTGCCCTTTGACGTTCTTCCTGTCAATGCCATCACGGTAGGTAAAGCCGGGCGCGCAGAGATCACGATCGTGGATACGCCTCCTGGTGATGCGCAGGTAATTCAGAAGGCAATTGATTCTGCTGATCTGGTGATCATCCCCGCGGCTCCATCGTCGCTGGATCTACAGCGAGCATGGCAGACGGTAGCGGCTGCGTCGCACCGACCAGCTGCGGTGCTGATCACGTCAGCCGAGAAGAATACGGTGCTCCTGCGCGACACCTTGGCGGTCTTTGACGACAACGACGACGCCGATCGATTCTCCACTGTCATCACCAAGCAGCAGGAGATCCGAAAGTCTCAGGGTCGTTGCCCTGAGCGTTTGTATGGATACGACGAATTGTTCTCCGAGATCACGGAAAGAATGGAATAAACGATGACTGACTCAAACAAGTCCAAGCTGGGGCCGCGTAAGAGCGCGCCGACAAAGTCTGTTCAGGAAACATTCCGCACCACTGAGACGGCGTCACCAACAACGAAGACGTCCCTGACGCTCAATGCGGATCTATACAAGCAGTTGAAGGTCTATGCAGTGACCAATGATCTGGCTGTAAACAAGCTGGTAGATGAGGCCATTGCTGACTTACTAAAAAAACGGCAGTGACGTCCTTATAACCCGAAAACGGTAAATACGGTCATACCGATCGCTGAGCGTCGATATGTAACAGCCGCCACCTGGCGCTCCGCCTCGGGTAAAGCTCCGAGAATGCCCTAATGCCCCCATTTGGAGGTGATTGTATTTTGCCCCTTCGCGCGCAGATGAGTACCGTTGCCTTTTGTAAGCCCCAGTAGCTACCGGCATCTTTTCGGAGATGTGTCTAGGTCCTCTGGGGCGCTTGCTATTGTGAGGCAATGTTGTTTGATCCTGTGGCGTTCCGCATAGAAGAATTCGTCTCCACCCCACGGCTGACTCGTTACCACGATGACGGCAGAACAGCCGAACAAGCTGTTCGGCTGTATTTTTGGAATCACGAGCTGGCGTCGGCCTTCCTAGGGCCGTTGGCCATCCTTGAAGTGACTCTGCGCAACGCAATGCATGAAGCACTCTCATCTAAGTATGGTTCAGAGTGGATTTTGGACAACGATCTGCTACCTCTACTGGATGATGATCGAGCGAATTTCGACAAGACTATTACCCGCCTTAGGCCCATCCTGAAAATCAAGAATAAAGAACTAACTCCTGACGCTGTTGTTGGTTCATCCAGTCTGGGGGACTGGGTACGTCTTCTAGAAAAAGGTAAGCCACGATCTTCTACCTACAACTATGAAAAAACGCTCTGGGAAGCTGCCCTAATCAACGCATTCTCCAATAACTCAGACGGTTGGGGTAGAGCGCAGATCCATGGCGAGTTTAATCGCATCCGTTCGTTCAGGAATCGGATTGCTCATCATGAACCTATCTTTTATCGAGATTTAACGGGGATGATGGATGACATCATCAATGCCGCGTCACTGATCCATCATGATGCCGGTGAAGTTATCAAGCACGGACATTGCCTTAACACTGCTTTAAATAGTCGTCAGACTGCTCTCGAACAAGGTGAATGCTGTCTATGAGTCATAGGCGTACATAGTGACCTGAAATGGGGCCTGACCCCCGGAAAGTGGACACGTCGGGGGTTATCTATGCTGCTTGGGTCAGTGTAGCTGATGTGAGTGCTTCGAAGTCATCGGGGGCTAGAAGGTTGCACCAGGAGTGTCGTCTGCGCGTGTTGTAGCGCATGCTCATAGGCATCGATGATGGCCGCATCGGTGAGGCGTTGTCCAGCAGCACGGAGCCGGTGTCCGGTCTTTAAAGCATGGCGGAACGCCGTTTCATCACGGGCCGCGCACCCTTGACTAATCCAAAGGACACGGACGCCGTCGATCAGTTCTGGGTCATATTGATCAAGTCCTGCGCCTATTTCGTTTTCAACATCTTCTGCAAGAGCTTTGAAGGCTTGGGCTTCTTCTCGACGAGCCTTCACTGCATTGATGAGTTCACGACCAGAGCTAAATTGCTGACGCATGTTTTTACCGTACTGAGGGTGTCCAGCCATCTCACGCACCTGCCTTAGAAAGTCCTGGAGGCGAATGACGCGATCGTGTTGGTGATACCAGCGATATGCCTCTACTGACTTACCAGTATAAAAAGGACTACGACTAAAACGGTGCGCAAAGTGCGGGTCATGTGCGAGAAGAGCGCCTAACTCCTGGCTCGTAGCTTTTAGCAGCTCCATATTGCTGGAATGCTTATTTTTGCCGGTATACACCGGGTCAATCAGCCAAATAAACTGAGCTTTACCACTTAGCGGATTAATCCCGGCCCATGCTGGCCCAATGCCTCGCTGGACAAGGGCGAAGATAACGCTTTTAACATAAGCATTGAGATGAACTGGATGGCCTCCAGATTCTCCGGGCTGGTCAACATCAATAACCATAACCGCAGAATATTGCTTATTCGTCAGCATGACGTATTCACATCGACCGAGTTTCTCCGAATCAGTGCGATAAAGTCTCGGAACGCTGCGCTTCTTACCGGTTTCTTCATCTACCACGACACGGTAAGCACTTTGAAAGTCACGGCTGATAGAACCGTGTAGCGCATCACGCCCAAGATGCTGGAGAAGTTTTTCCCGGTCAAGCTGACTTGCCGGAGTATCATCTAGACCTGCGCAATCCTGGCGCACTCTAGATGGCGTACCAACACGCGCACCGGTCAAAGTGCCCGGAGAGGAATCATTAGATAGAATCATGCACATGCTTTCCCCCAGCTACTACTGGGTGATAAGCGAAGGTCACTTGGTTGCCGCCGAGTGGCCTTCTTTCGTCTTTAGTATCTCTCAACTGTAAAACACATGACTGTCATTTTGTGCGAGACACACATAAAGATATGTTTTACCTGCAGTAACAGTGTTTGAAATATATTGCAACAAATGCTAAAACCGCAGAGTATCCTGCATAGATACAAGACATCGACTATGGATCATAGGGGTTAGCGGTACTCATGTGTACTGCCGTCCAAATCAAAGGCTTGGTTGTCACCGAGGCAACCAGGACTACTCCAAGCACCACAGCCTCCAGGACTACAGATAACCAAAGAGCCTTTAAAGAGAAACCACATAGATAAACCCCAGTACTTTCTTCCTCACTGCCAATGCTCACTGGAGTGAACAATCCCTTGTGACTTTTGTCGAAGCTCCGCACAATGGTTATAGGTTGCTTCCCCCCGAACGGCCACTATGTATAAGTTCTAGCCCTGCCTCTCGCCCCTCAGGCAGGGCTAGAACTCGTTAATGATTTCTGAGTCAATCGAATACGAACACTTCAGAGTACTAAGAGTGCAACTCCTACGGTAATCATCCGTTCTCGCCACGTAACTACTAGATGAGGGCACCCCTACCGGTAATCACTAATACAGGGTGCCTATCGTGATGATTACTTTGACTGCTGCTCGTCCTTGGCGGCGACAATCATGTGCGCTAGCACCTCCAGGAACTTATTGAGGTTGCCTGGATCTGCCGTGATGGTTTCGAAGACTTCCTGAGACTCCCGGGCCGCCTGCACGAGTGCGCCGAACCCTTTGTTTTTAAAAGCGTCAGTGCCAGCAACCTGTGAGGGGTTATTTTTCCTGACTAATGCCTGCACAGGGGCTGCTAACTGTCTCCGGCGTAACTGAGCACTCCAGCTGGGATTCGTCTGTTCCACTCACCAATCTCGAACGCCTGCGAATCCAGTTGACATGGCCGGCTTCGTACCATGAGCACCAGCGACTGATCGGTGTTTGGTGGTGTCCGGCCCGTACCGGTCGTCACTGCCTTCGCCGACGTGGCAAGGAAGTCCACGGTTCTCATTAGACCGGGACCACTACTCTCCGACGCGCAGCGACACCGTCCAGCGGGTCGCCCCGCAGCATCGTTTCGCCACGAGGCGCATGTCGGACGCTCCAGCCATCGTCTGCAGCACGCGTGCGATGTGGCTCATACGACCACCCCCTTCTTGCGGAATACCTGCCAGGGGTATACTGTTGACTTGTACAGGTACCCGGTAGGGGTACTACAGAGACACAAGGAGGATACATAATGGCTTCGAACAATTACCAGGTGACGGGCATGACCTGCGGGCACTGCGAGATGTCGGTCCGCGAGGAAGTCGGTGAGATCCCCGGCGTCCAGGACATCCAGGTCAGCGCGCAGACCGGCAAGCTTAACGTCACCGCCGAGGGCGAGATTGACGATGCCAAGGTCCTCGCGGCGGTCGAGGAGGCCGGCTACTCGGCGGTGCGTGTCTGATGAAGGCCGGAGGACGGCTTGCGCTCTACGGGGCCGGGCTGGTGGTGGCGTTCGGCGGGGCCTTCGGCCTTGCCGGCGCCGTCATTCCTGACAGCTTCGTAGCAGCATGGGCAGAAGGAAGTGACGTGAACACACACGGTGAAGGACACGGCGGCGCTGCGCAAGAAACTGCGGAGCCCACTCTGAACGGGGTCTCCGCAAGCGCGGACGGCTTCGTACTTTCCCCAGTCCAGGCTCCCACGGCTGCAGGCGAGGATGGAGACCTGAGTTTCCAGATCCTCGACGAGTCCGGCGAAGCGGTGACCGAGTACACTACCGCGCACGAGAAGGACCTGCATCTGATCGCCGTTCGCACCGATGGTACTGGTTTCCAGCACGTGCACCCCGAGCTTGACACGAGCACAGGCACTTGGTCGGTGCCGTGGACCTGGGACGAGGCGGGCACCTACCGCGTGTACGCCGACTTCACACCCGAGGGCGAGGGAGCCGAAGGGATCACCCTGACTCGCGCCGTCGAGGTGGCGGGCGACTTCGCCCCTGTTGAGACCGAGTCACAGACCACCGACGAGGTCGACGGATACACCGTCTCCCTGAATGGCGACCTTACCGCCGGCACCTCAAGCGAGCTCACCATCTCGGTCGAGCGCGACGGTCAGCCGGTGACCACGCTGGAGCCCTACCTGGGCGCGTTTGGCCACCTGGTGGCGCTGCGCGAAGGCGACCTCGCCTACTTGCACGTCCACGCCGAGGGCGACGAGCCCCAGGCCAGGGACACGGCCGGACCCGAGATCGGATTCGCAGCGGAGGCCCCGACCGCCGACCGTTACCTGCTCTACCTGGACTTCCAGGTCGATGGGCAGGTGCACACCGCCGAGTTCGTGATCGACGCCGAGCATGGTGACGGCTCGCAGACAGACGATTCGCATACCGGCGGCCACTGACCCGCAGGGCCTGGCGTCGCACGAGAGATGAAGAGAGAAGGAAGAGGATGAGTACATTAGCGCCCCCCATCGGTGGGCCGGACATCGAGCTGGAGATCGGCGGGATGACCTGCGCCTCCTGTGCGAACCGGATCGAGAAGAAGCTGAACAAGCTCGAGGGCGTCGCGGCCACGGTCAACTACGCCACCGAGAAGGCCAAGGTCACCGTGCCTGCCGGCTACGATCCGGGCCTGCTGGTCGCCGAGGTCGAGAAGACCGGCTACACGGCTGCGCTGCCCAAGCCCAAGGGCACCACGGCGAACACGTCGGAGACCGAGGCCGGGGAGGAGGAAGACACTGAGCTCACCTCGCTGCGCCATCGGCTAGTCGGCGCCATTGTGCTCACGGTTCCCGTGATCGCCATGGCCATGATCCCCGCACTGCAGTTCGTATATTGGCAGTGGGCCTCACTCGCGCTTGCCGCCCCGGTGATCATCTGGGCAGCCTGGCCGTTCCATAAGGCCGCATGGACGAACCTCAAGCACGGTACCGCGACGATGGACACACTCATCTCGATGGGCACCTCGGTCGCACTGCTGTGGTCCGTCTACGCACTATTCTTCGGAACCGCTGGCACACCCGGGATGACGCACCCGTTCGAGTTCACGATCGCTCCCTCGGATGGCGCGGCGAACATCTATCTCGAAGTTGGCGCGGGCGTGACGATGTTCATCCTCGCCGGCCGCTACTTCGAGAAGCGCTCCAAACGCCAGGCCGGGGCCGCGCTGCGCGCCCTCCTGGAGCTCGGCGCGAAGGAAGTCGCCGTGCTCCGCGACGGCGTTGAGGTGAAGATCCCCACCTCTGACCTCCAGGTCGGCGACGAGTTCATCGTTCGTCCGGGTGAGAAGATCGCCACCGACGGCATCGTGGTCTCCGGCTCCTCCGCGGTGGACGCCTCCATGCTCACCGGCGAGTCCGTACCGGTCGAGGTCCGCGAGGGCGACTCGGTCACCGGTGCCACCGTCAACGCGGGCGGCCGCCTTGTCGTGCGGGCGACCCGTGTCGGTTCGGACACGCAGCTTGCGCAGATGGCGAAGCTCGTCGAGGATGCGCAGACTGGCAAGGCCGAGGTGCAGCGTCTGGCTGACACGATCTCCGGCGTGTTCGTGCCGATCGTCATCGTCGTCGCGTTCATCACCCTCGGCGCCTGGCTGGGAGCCGGATTCCCCGTCGCCGCCGCGTTCACCGCAGCGGTCGCCGTGCTCGTTATCGCCTGCCCCTGCGCGCTGGGACTCGCGACTCCGACCGCGCTGCTGGTCGGCACCGGCCGCGGGGCGCAGATGGGCATCCTCATCAAGGGCCCAGAGGTGCTGGAGTCCACCCGCAAGGTCGATACCGTCGTGCTCGACAAGACCGGTACCGTCACCAGCGGCAAGATGACCCTGACAGATGTGATCACCGAATCCGGTGTGGACCGTGCCGAGCTGCTGCGCTTCGCGGGTGCGTTGGAGGACTCCTCGGAGCACCCGATCGCGCAGGCGATCGCCAAGGGCGCCACCCAGGAAGTCGGCCAGTTGCCCACGCCCGAGGACTTCGCCAATGTTGAAGGCAAGGGCGTGCAGGGCATCGTCGAGGGCACCCCGGTCGTCGTCGGACGCGAGTCGCTGCTGGCCGACTGGTCACAGAAGCTCTCTCCGGAGGTCGCACGGGCGAAGGCTCAAGCTGAGGGTGAAGGCAAGACGGTCGTCGCGATCGGCTGGGACGGTGCTGCGCGCGGCATCCTCGTCGTCGCCGACACCGTCAAGCCCACGAGCGCGGAGGCGATCCGCGGGCTCAAGGAGATCGGCCTGACCCCGGTGCTGCTCACCGGTGACAATGAGGCCGTGGCCCGCCAGATCGCCGCCGAGGTCGGCATCGAGGAGGTCATCGCCGAGGTGCTGCCCAAGGACAAGGTCGACGTCGTCACCCGTCTCCAGGGCGAGGGCAAGATCGTCGCGATGGTCGGCGACGGCGTCAACGACGCCCCCGCGCTCGCGCAGGCCGATCTGGGCCTGGCGATGGGCACCGGCACGGACGTCGCGATCGAGGCCTCCGACATCACCCTGGTCCGCGGCGACCTGCGGGCCGCGGTCGACGCGATCCGTCTGTCTCGGAAGACACTTTCGACGATCAAGACCAACCTGTTCTGGGCATTCGCCTATAACACCGCCGCGATCCCAGTCGCAGCGCTGGGCATGCTCAACCCCATGCTCGCAGGCGCGGCGATGGCGTTCTCCAGCGTCTTCGTCGTCGGCAACAGCCTCCGCCTGCGCGGGTTCAAGAGCGTCGCCACGAAGTGACGAACGAGAACCCACCCATCCATACCAATCCGATACAGAACCCACCCATCCATACGAATCCGATACAGAAGGAACACCAGAAAATGAGCAACTGCTGTAGCACGAACGAGACTAACCCCGCCGCCGAGAACGGTGGACGCGAGAACCTGCTCGGCGGGGGCGCCGATGACATGACCACCTGCCCGGTCATGGTCGGCACCCCGGTCAGCAAGAAGACCGCCGAGGCCGCCGGCCTCTACCGCGACTTCAAGGGCGAGCGCTACTACTTCTGCTGCGCCGGCTGCGGCCCCGCATTTGATTCGGACCCCGCCAAATACGCCGCCAACATGGCGTAATCCACCAGCGTGCCGGGGTGCCGCGGCACCGCTGCGGCACCCCGGCACCTGATCGGAGCGAACCGACATGACCACCCCGACCTCAATGACCGAACCTCACATCGACACCTGCCCGGCGGGAGGCGACGGCGATCCGTCCGTCCACGGATACATCAGCGACAAGGCGACGTACCGCAATCGCCTGCGGCGCCTCGAAGGCCAAATCCGCGGCATCGATCGGATGATCGATGAGGACCGCTACTGCATCGACATCTTCACCCAGATCTCCGCAGCCACCAGGGCACTCGAAAACGTCGCCCTCGGACTGCTCGACGATCACCTCAAGCATTGCGTCCTCGACGCCGCCCTCGCCGGTGGACCAGTCAGCGAGCAGAGGCTCGGCGAGGCATCCGAGGCCATCGCCCGTCTCGTTCGCTCCTGACGCCCGCACACCAAATCGATCACGACCTGCAGCCCAGGAGTTTCCCTATGACCACACAACACGTCCTCATCCTCGGTTCAGGAGCAGCCGGAGCCGCAGCCGCCCGCACTCTCGCCACACGTGACGACGTCCGGGTGACGATGGTGACCCGCACCGGGGAGACGCCTTACACGCGAATGCTCATCAAAGGAATCGCGTTCGGCCCGACCCCGCCGGAGATGATCAAGCTCCCGCTACCTCAGATTGAGGTCATCGCCGACACCGTGCTCGATGTCGATACTACGGCGAAGCGGGTCCAACTGACCTCCGGCGCGCAGGTCTCCTACGACGCGCTCATTGTCGCGACAGGGAGCGTGCCCCGCTCTCTGCCCGCGGGTGTACTCGAAGGCGACGACGTCGGACAAGGCCGGGTCACTGCTCTGCACTCCTTGGAAGATGCCATGGGTATCCGCGATCTGCTGACCAGCCTGGCACGGCCGGCGCGAGTGACGATCTATGGCGGCGGAATCATCGCAGCCGAGACCGCTTCGTCGCTGCAAGCCGACGGACACATGGTCATGCTGGTCTCTCGCAGTTCTGTTCCCGGCATCGGAGCGTTTGGGGCGCCGGTGGCTGAGCGCCTCGCCGCTGACCATGCCGCCAAGGTGCAGACTCGATTCGGTCGCACTCTCCAGCATGTCGACGAAACAGAATCCGGTGTTGCCATCACCCTCGACGACGATCAACGCATCGTGGCCGACTTACTCCTCGTTGCGCTCGGCACGACGCCCGCAGCCCCGTCGCCGTGGACGAACGGCATCGACGTCGATGATCGCCTCCGTGCCGCAGCAGACCACGTCTACGCCGCCGGAGGTGTAGCTACGCATCACGACGAAGCACTGGGCGTCTGGCGCATCGACCATTGGGAAGACGCCGCCGCGCAGGGCACGCACGCCGCACAGGCCGCACTGCACGACCTCGACATCAGCGACGATCCGGGCACCTACCTGCCGCGCAGCCCCTACATGGCGCTGGTCTACGGTCAGATGATCTCCGGAGTCGGGTACACCGCTGGTGCAGACGCCCAGGTGGAAGCCGGCGAGGAGTTCATCGTGCGCCACGAGACCGACGGCACCGTCGTCGGCGTCACCGGCATCGACGCGGTCGGCACCGTCTACCAGTGGGGTCAGCAGCTCCACGGCCTGCAGGCATAGACGATGGCGGGCGACTATACGAGGCAGATCCCGCGGCGGGGTTTCGCGCTCGCGATGGCAGCGACCATTCTCATGATGGCGGCTGCCAGCGCGCCGTCGTTGTTCTACCCCCAGATCGCAGAACAGCTCGGACTCGTCCCCGTCGCCACCACACTCGTATTCGCGGTCTACACCTTCACCCTCCTGGCCGCGCTGCTCTACCTCGGACCGCTCTCCGATCACATCGGCCGACGTCCGGTCGTAACCGCCGGTTCCCTGGCGCTGGCACTCAGCCTGGCCATGTTCTGGTTCGCCGACAGCCTCGCGACACTCCTGGTCGCCCGCGCTCTGCAAGGACTCGCAGCGGGTCTGCTCATCCCGGCCCTGTCGGCGATGATGATCGACTTCGAGCCGCCGTCGCATCCGAACATCGCAGCCCTGTGGAACACGATCGGGCCGATGATCGGTCTCGGGACCGGGGCACTCGGTGCTGCGCTGCTCCTCGATCTCACCCCCGAACCGACAACTGCGGTCTTCGGCCCGCTCGTGCTCGCCTTCCTCACCGTGGCAGCGACGGTGTGGAGCACACCGGAACTGGTCCCCAAGACCCGGATACGACGTGGCGACCTCCGCCCGCGGTTTATGGTGCCACTGCACCTGCGCCGCATGTTCACCGCCGGTGTGCCCGCGATTATCGCCGGGTGGGCGACCAACGGACTCTTCCTCGCGCTCGGAGCCGGCCTCGTCGGCAGTGAGCTCGGGGGCTCCACGCACACCCACGCGGGCATCGTCATCTTCGCACTGGCGATCTCCGGAATCACCGCCTCGTCCGTCCTGCAGCGGCGTTCCGCCCGCACCATCAGCCTGTATGCGACCAGCGCCCTGGCATTCGGCACCGCAGCGAGCATCGTCGCCCTCGCACTCGGTTCCTACCCGGCCTACGTCGTGTCGGTCGCGATCGTCGGTTCCGGGTTCGGCACAGCGTTCCTCGGGGTGCTGCGCACACTCATGCCCCACACGGCATCGTCGGAACGCGCCGCCGTGATGGCTGTGATCTACACGGTCGCCTACCTGGCATTCGGCGTGCCCACCATCGTCGCCGGGTTGCTCGTGCCGGTACTCACCCTGTCAGGAACGATGACAGTCCTCGGTGCGATCATCATCGCCCTCAGCCTTGCAGCCACCGTCCTACGCCTGCGCATTCCTTAGCCGGCCGCAGATCCGGCAGAGACTGACGACTTCTCCGAACTCCCCACCGACTCTCGCCGCCGAACCGCACCCGACCAAGAAGAGCAGCCATGACCTATGCGATCGCGCTTCCCTGCGCGGACGTCAAGGACCGCGCCTGCATCGACGAATGTCCTGTCGACTGCATCTACGAGGGCGAACGCTCGCTCTACATCCATCCCGACGAATGCGTTGACTGCGGAGCCTGCGAACCGGTTTGTCCCGTCGAGGCCATCTACTACGAAGACGACCTGCCCGACGAATGGTCTGACTACTACAAGGCCAACGTCGAGTTCTTCGACGAATTTGGTTCTCCCGGTGGAGCCGCGAAGATCGGACCGGCGGGCTTCGACCATCCCCTCATCGCCGCATTGCCCATCCAACATGAGCAGTCCCTCTGAGAAGGACAATTCGATCGATTCACGCCGGTACAACGCGCAATCCTTGACTAGTACCCCTGGGGGGTATAGGGTAGGTGTCATGATGAAAGGAGCTGACATGCAGAGGAGACTGCGAGCAGGGCTGGCAGCAGGAGTGCTCGGAGTGACACTCGTGCTCGCCGGTTGCAGCAGCGGAGCAGACGAAGACCAGCAGACCGACCCTTCGGCTACTGAGGAGCAGGGCCACGGCGGCGACAATGCAGAAAGCGGAGATGAGGAAATGGATCACTCGATGGAGCACCCGATGGACGGCGGACCGGCACCCGAGGGTATCGCCGAAGCCAGTGACCCCACATACCCGGTCGGCACAGAGGTACAGCTCACGGCCGACCACATGGAAGGCATGGACGGTGCGACAGCGACGATCTCCGGCGCATTCGACACGTACACGTACTCCGTGAACTACACTAACGCAGGTGGCGGCGACCCCGTCACGGACCACAAGTGGGTCGTGCAGGAAGAAATCGAGGATGCCGGCGACGAGCGCCTGACCGATGGCACAGCGGTGACGCTGCTCGCCAAGCACATGGAGGGCATGGAGGGCGCGAGGGCCACCATCGCTTCGTCCACCGATGAGACGGTCTACATGGTCGACTACGAGACGGACGGCATGAAGATGACGAACCACAAGTGGGTCGTCGAGAGCGAGATCCAACCAGCGCCCTGAGCCGACGTTCGCTTGCCCGGCGACCGGGTGAGCGGCATGGCTCGATGACGAAGGAGAAGAACGATGACGGACCCGAACTCACACCAGCACCACGGTCACGGAACCGATGCACCCGCTCACGGCGAGCATCACCACGGGTCTGTGTCCGCGCACGCCTCGGCGGAGGCGCACGGCACGCACGAGGGCCAGCACACTGGACACCAGGGCCACGCCATGAACCACGGGCAGCACTCAGACCACACGGGCCTCGATGAGAACGGTGTCCACGGAGATCACAGCGGCCATGGCGGCCACGGAGATCACAGCGGCCATGGCGGCCACGGGGACCACGTTGGCCAGTTCCGCCGGCTGTTTTGGATCAACCTCGTCATCGCCATCCCCGCGGTCACCCTCTCGCCGATGTTCTCCATGCTGCTGGGCTACGAGGTCCCCGGCTGGGCGGGCTGGGTCGCCGCGGTACTGGGCACCGTCATGTACGTCTGGGGCGGCAGGCCCTTCCTCACCGGCGCCGTCAGCGAGTTGAAGTCCCGCAAGCCCGGGATGATGCTGCTCATCGCTCTGGCGATCACGGTGGCCTTCTTCGCCTCCTGGGCCGCGACCCTCGGGCTTGTCCATCACGAGCTGGAGTTCTGGTGGGAGCTGGCGCTGCTGATCGTGATCATGCTGCTGGGCCACTGGATCGAGATGCGCTCCCTGGCCCAGACCACCTCGGCGCTCGACTCGTTGGCTGCACTGCTGCCCGACGAGGCCGAGCGCGTCGAGGGCGAGAACGTCGTTAAGGTGGCCCCAGCCGACCTCGTTGTGGGTGACGTCGTGATCGTGCGCCCCGGCGGCAGCGTTCCGGCCGACGGCACCATCGTCGACGGCCGCGCCGACATGGACGAGTCCATGATCACCGGCGAGTCCCGCCCGGTCTCTCGGGGCGAGGGCGAGACAGCTACCGCCGGCACCGTCGCCACCGACTCCGGCCTGCGGGTGAAAATCACCGCCACCGGCGACGACACCGCCCTGGCCGGGATCAACCGGCTCGTCACCGAGGCCCAGAACTCCTCCTCCCGCGCCCAGCGGATCGCCGACAAGGCCGCGGCCTGGCTGTTCTGGTTCGCTCTCGGCGCGGCGCTGGTCACCGCTGTCGTCTGGACGCTCATCGGCATGCCCGACGAGGCCGTGGTCCGTACCATCACCGTACTCGTCATCGCCTGCCCCCACGCCCTCGGCCTGGCGATCCCGCTCGTGGTCTCCATCGCCACCGAGCGCGCCGCCCGCGGCGGCGTGCTGGTCAAGGACCGCCTCGCCCTGGAGTCGATGCGGCAGGTCGACGCAGTGCTCTTCGACAAGACCGGCACACTGACCAAGGGCGAGCCCACCGTCACCGGCGTCGAACCGACCGGCGACCTCGACGCCGACCAGGTCCTCGCCCTCGCGGCCTCGGCCGAGGCCGACAGCGAGCACCCGCTCGCCAAGGCCATCGTCGCCGCCGCCAAGGACAAGGGCCTCGCCCTTCAGCAGGCCAGCGGCTTCTCATCCTCGCCCGCCGTCGGAGTCACCGCGACTGTCGCCGGCCAGGAGGTCCGCGTCGGCGGCCCCCGGCTGCTTGAGGAGACCGGCCAGCACGAGGTCGGCACAGCCGAGGAATGGCGTTCTGAGGGCGCGATCATCCTGCACGTCCTCCGCGACGGCCAGGTGGTCGGCGGCCTCAAGCTCGCCGACGAGATCCGCCCCGAATCCCGCAACGCCGTCGACGCCCTCCACGCCCTGAGCGTCGAGGTCGTCATGATCACCGGCGACGCCGAGGCCGTGGCGAACGAGGTCGGACGGGAGCTCGGCATCGACCGCGTCTTCGCCGGCGTCCGCCCCGAGGACAAGTCCGCCAAGGTCGCCCAACTGCAGCACGAGGGCAAGAAGGTCGCCATGGTCGGCGACGGCGTCAACGACGCCCCGGCACTGGCCCAGGCCGACGTCGGCATCGCGATCGGCGCCGGCACCGATGTCGCCATCGCCTCGGCCGGGGTGATCCTGGCCAGCTCCGACCCCCGGTCGGTGCTCTCCATCATCCAGCTCTCACGACGCGCATACGGTAAGATGAAGCAGAACCTGTGGTGGGCCGCCGGATACAACCTCATCTCCGTGCCGCTTGCGGCCGGCATCCTGGCACCGGTGGGATTCGTCCTGCCAATGTCGATCGGCGCGATCCTGATGTCGGCCTCCACCGTGGTCGTCGCGCTCAACGCCCAACTCCTGCGGCGCATCGACCTCACACCCGAAGCCAGCACGCGTTCCGTCCTGGAACGCCAGAAGTAAGGACATGCCCATGTCTGTCGACACCGATTCTCATCAGCACGGATACATCAACGACAAGGAGCGCTACCTCGGCCGTATGAAGCGCATTGAGGGTCAAGCCCGAGGGATCGCGAAGATGATCGATGAAGAGAAATACTGCATCGACATCCTCACCCAGGTATCCGCCCTGACCCGCGCCCTCCAGGGGGTCGCGACCGGTCTACTCGACGATCATCTCAAGCACTGTGTGCTCGACGCAGCGAAGCTCAGCGACGAGGCGGCCGTCGAGAAGATACAGGAAGCCACCGACGCCATCAACCGACTCGTCCGCTCCTAATCCCGGACCCCGAGGCCGCGTTCCAGGACACGGCGGGAAGCCCTCACGACGCCCTCCACGCCTGATCCTCACCGACACGCCGTCCGCCCGCGATGCGCCCACTTTCGCTCAACGGGCCAGGCGAGCCGGCGCCCACGGCGTGCGCTTGCAGGCCGCGGCCGGGCTGCTGCGCATGAGTGCGGTGTACCAACGCCCCGTGGTCCGCTCGACCGCACCCCTACGATCCTCGTCCTTCGCACGCTCCATTCCGACCCCGAGCTGCAGTGCGACGTCACCGTCGAAACCCTGACCGCGACCGTCGACCCCCTGTCCCTCGAACTGCCGGAGACCTCGCTGGCACCCGCTTGGACCAGCGTCGAACCCCCACAACACGGGTGGAGATACATTGCGGACGTGTCCAGTCTGACGCTGATGCGTAGCGTCCGTGCCGGCATCGAGGCCGTGGCCCAAGCACTTCCCGACAAACCCGGCGACGATGTCGCCCGCAAGATCCGGGGCATGGTCTGGGGCACCCCGGACACAGCCCTCGCGTCGCTGCCACAAGGCGTCGCGTTCGCCGCCTACGTCTTCGGGTTCCTCAGCTCCGAAGGAGAGGCCGCGATCTCCACCGCCGGCCGCTGGACGCGGTTGACCCTTCCGACTGGACACGTACTCCTGCGCGGACCCGTCGTCTCTGGCCTCACCTCAATCCGCCGCACCCGGCCACGCGTCTCCGAGTCCTTCAAACCAATCGGATAATACTTGATACCCCATAGGGGTAAAGGGTAGGATTGGTGACTATGAGAGAGGCTGAACACGCGCACGCCACGTATGACACACCGCACCTGGATGCGGCCGGGATCGTGAGTCGGCAGCAACGCGAGTCCGGCGACTTCTACCTATTGACCGGTGTACATGCCGGGCATCAGCAGCAGGAACGCATCCCTGCGGGTTCAACCTCGAACTCGCGACCAAACTGACTAAGGAGGCATTATGCCCCGTTTTTCCCGATTGACCCCTGAGACCGCAGTGGGGAGCTCACGAGACTTGCTCGGCGATCTCGTCGAGCGGCACGGCGAGGTCGGAGACATGGTCTCGACGATGGCGCATTCCCCGGCGGTGCTCGGCGGTTATCTCCAGCTGAGCAAAGCCATGCGTCGCGCCAAGCTCGACCGCAAGGTCAGCGAGCTCGTTTCGATCGCCGTGCAGTCGCAGCAAGGATGCGGAATGTGCCTGGCCTCGCACATCAGCGCGGCACGATCACTCGGGGTCAGCGATAACGAGATCGCACTCGCCCAGCAGGGTACGGCGATGACCGGCCCGGTCGCGGCGATGATCGCGCTCGGCCTCCAGGTCTACCGTGAGCCTGCGTCGATCACCGACGAGCAGATCGACGAGCTTCGGGGGTTCGGGTACAGCGACCGTGAGATCTCTGATGTCGTCGGGGTCGTGTCGCTGAACATTCTCACCGGCGCCTTCAACCTGGTTGCCGGCCTCACGCCGGGCGACTGATCTTGCCGGCGACTTGGCGCCTTGGCCGAGAGGATAGGCAGCGGTCTGCAAAACCTTGTACACGGGTTCGAGTCCCGTAGGCACCTCCACTTTCCGCCGAATCCAATAAGGCACGCGTCGCAGGAAGCGGGCAGTCCACCCTCGGGCGCGCCGGAACCTCTGAGCTTCATTTCGCATCGAGCGACAGATCACACTCGACAATATCGTCATAGAGCGATATAATCGCTATATGACTATGAATCAACAAGAGGGGGCAACCCTCGACGAGGTGGCGACAGCAGCGTACGCCCACCTGTTCCAGGCATTTGCAGAACCGACGAGGTTGGCGATCGTGCAGCACCTCGCCTCGGGCGAGCACCGGGTCCGCGATCTGGTCGAGCACATGGGCCTGGCCCAGTCCACGGTAAGCAAACATGTCGGCTTTCTCGTTGAGTGCGGCCTGGCGACGATGCGCCCGGAAGGGCGCTCCACCTGGTACTCGCTGACACAGCCCGAACTCCTGCGTACCCTCGTCGCCGCTGCCGAATGCCTCCTCGATGCCACCGGCACGCAGGCCCTGCTCTGCACGCACCTGCGACTCCCACATACCCACCACGCGACAGATACGGAGAAGAAGTAGACATGGGCGCAGGACACAATCACGGCCCCGCAGCCAGCGAGACCGGGCACCCTGGAGATTTCCGCAAGAAACTCTGGATCGCATTCTCGATCACCGCGACGATCGTCGTCGCCCAGGCCATCGGCTCGGTCATCACCGGCAGCCTCGCACTGCTAACCGACACCGCCCATGCCATCACCGATGCCGTCGGCCTACTGGTCGCACTGATCGCCGGGACGCTGATGCTCAAGCCCGCCAACTCCAAGCGCACCTGGGGGTTCCGACGTATCGAGGTGATCGCAGCCCTCGGACAGTCGGCACTGCTGCTGGTGGTGGGCACGTACGCCGCCATCGAAGGAATCCGGCGACTGTTCGAGCCGCCGGAGGTGCCCGCAAGCGAACTGCTGATCTTCGGCATCATCGGCCTGGTCGCGAACATCATCGCCATCACCATCCTCGCCTCCAGCCGCGGTTCGAACTTCAACATGCGTGCCGCGTTCCTCGAAGTCCTCAACGACGCCCTCGGCTCACTCGGAGTGATCATCGCGGCGATCGTGATCTCCACGACCGGGTTCATGCAGGCCGACGCCATCGCCGGACTGTTCATCGCCACCCTGATCGTGCCTCGCGCGTTCAAGCTGATGCGCGAGACCACCGGCGTCCTCATGGAGTTCACTCCTAAGGGCCTCGACCTCGACAAAGTCCGCTCACACATCCTCGAACTCGACCACGTCCAGGATGTTCATGATCTGCACGCCTCCACTGTGGCGACCGGCCTACCGACCCTGACCGCCCACGTCGTCGTCGACGACGAATGCTTCACCGACGGTCATGCCGCCCAGATGCTCCAAGAGATCAAAGACTGCGTCGCAGGACACTTCGAGGTCTCCGTCCATCACGCAACCTTCCAGATCGAGACCGAGCACATTGCCGAACATGAACCGGAAGTCAGCAAGCACGACTGAACGCAGCGCCCCCTCCCGGGCTCGTACCGGGCGGGGCGCTTCCGCATCACACAGGTAGGCACTACCCCTATGGGGTACTATGGCCAATTGGCACCACGGGCAGGCACGAGAAGGAATCCCATGAAAAACCTCAGGTCATTGCCGAAGTACGGCGGGAAGAAAACCGCTGCAACCACCGTCGTGATCGGCGCTTTCCTGCTCACCGGATGCGCGGCCGCCAACGACTCACCCTCAGCCACCTCGGCCAGCGGAGCCGAGATTCTTGTCGAGAATGGTCTCGAAGGCCTCGACGTGCGGGAGCTGGTCGAAACGCTCGATGCGATCCCGCTGGACGATCGCACGGAGACCTTGACCACGTCGATCACTGCGGAGATGGTCACGCTCACTGATCAGCACGAGCACGCGACAGAGGTGCGGTTGCCCAGTGACGAGATCTACGTATCCGTTGCCCCGTATCGGTCGCAGACCCATGATTGCTACTACCACAGCCCGACCGGATGCCTGGGCGAGCTGCGCAACGCAGACGTGGCCGTAACGGTGACGGATGCGACGACCGGCGAGACGATCGTCGACGAGGAGTTGAGAACCCTCGACAACGGCTTCGTCGGGATCTGGCTGCCCCGAGGCATCGAGACATCGATCTCGATCACCCACGACGGCCAGACCGTCACCTCCGAACTTTCGACCGTCGGCGACGATGCGCAAACCTGCCTGACCACGATGCGACTGGTCTAAAACTAGCACCACGGGAATACCCCCACCGGGTAGGGTGTTGTGATGTGCGCGCGGTCTATCGCACGCGACGTGTAATAGGAAGGAAAGCAGTCCCATGAGCGAAGTCACCACCGTCGACACCCAGGCCTTCGAAGAGGTTGTGCTCCAGAGCGAGGTCCCCGTTCTCGTGGACTTCTGGGCAGCCTGGTGCGGCCCGTGCCGTGCGATCGCGCCGGTCCTGGACCAGATTGCAGCTGAGCAGGATGGAAAGCTCCTCATCGCCAAGCTCAATGTCGACGAGAACCCCGACATCGCCTCACGCTACAACATCAGTTCGATCCCTGTGATGAAGGTCTTCGACAAGGGTGAAATCGTGCGCGAGATCATTGGGGCGATGCCGAAGCCGCAGATCGAGCAACGCCTCGAAGGCATTATCTGAGGCTCGGCCGTCGAACCGTTCCCGAACTCCGCCGACCGTTGCGCGGCAGTTGATGGTCGCCCGACTCAGCGTGATTGCATACGTAATGCAAGACTGCGCAGTGCAACGAGCGCTTGAAGTGGCAGGACCCCGTTACCGAAGGCGGTCTTCTGCTGATTTGCAGTCAGTCCGCCCATCGTGTCGGTAATCCATCTGACTGGCAGATCCATAAGCCATTCCACGAACTCCGGCGACGGGCGTGGCCCTCTGTCCTCGTTCATATACACCAAATACACGGTTTGCAAGAAGTTAAGCAGTGTCACCAGAAAAGGGGTCAGGTCCATGCACCGATTGCGCGAGTAGATACCGGAAGCGGTAAAGCAGTAAATACTGGGATACTAGGAGCGGTAGCGCGGTATTTCTGTCGTTCTTGGTCTATTCCTCGTCGTGGTTGTCTGGGTGCGTGGCGACTACGTAGGAACTGGTGATGAAGTGGAGTGCTACACAGCGTAAATCGTCGTATGACTTCGACGAGAGATCTGACAGCAGCACGATGTTGCCGGATGCTAGAACTATTGGGCTAGGGGCAAGTAAATCTTTGATTCACGCGGCAGCTCAACAGAGCGGAGCGAAGGCGGGATTGTTCTTTGTCGAATGTGGGGTGCCTTGTCGTCGCTAGGTGAAATAGCTCTTCAGTGCGTTTTCAATGATGGTCCCCAACGTTAGATTGTTACTATGTGCGTACTCTTTGGCCTGTGACAAGGTGTCGGGGTCGAGGGTTAGTTCAACAGTGCTGTGATCAGGGTCTGTTGAGGCGCGGGAAGCTAGGACATTCTCAATGGCCTGTGGCGTGGTGCTGGGGGAGAGAGGGTTGAGGTTGAGACACTGGATGAAGATCAAGCTGGTGAGGTGGGTGATCTCATGATCAGCAGTGTCTGCCTTCTGGTGAAGATAGTCGGTGTTGCCTGCCTGGAGCATTTGGAGATTGTTCAACGCAGCATGCATTGCGGTGTCTTTAACGTCGGTGGTGGTTAGCCACTCATCGTATTCATCGTTGTCCTGTTCTTGGGCGTGATAGACGGCTGACTGCATGGCGATAACAATGTCGTGGAGGGACGCAACGTGTGCGGCTTGTTGTACTCGTGCAGTGAGCGCATCGCGCTGTGCAATGGTCAGGCGGACAGTCGATGTGATCAATCCATAGTAATCTTCCACTTCCACAGTTTGCAGAGCCTTGGCGGCCTCGGTCGCCACGATGTGGGGGAGAAGCCAGCGCAGTTCGTTGACTTCTTCGTCTGCCAATAGCCCCTGTGTGAGGTCTGATAAAAGCGTCGTATATACGCGCTCTTTTTCTGTTCCCGATCCCTGGTGCCCCAGGTCAAGAGAGGAGAAGTGTTCGAGCCCTGTGAGGTTTGCTGGGTCGTCTTTGTCCCATGTGAAGTGTGAGGTCTGTGGACGAGAGCTGATAGTGAGCAGCCCTTCTTCCCATGCGCGATTGACCAGCGAAAACTCTAGTCGTGAGGTTTCTATGTTGAGTCCCAAGTGCCGCTGGAGCCAGAGTAAGGTGCCGATTTTCGTGAGAATAGAGGCCTGTTCTAAGGCTTGTTCAAAAGTTCCGTCGCTTAGGCGCTGAGCACGTTGTTTGAGTACCGCTTGGCGTCGTTGTTCGAGTTGCGCGGCGCGAAGGCGTCGTTCTTCTCGCGCTTCGCGCTCTCGTCGTTCTCGATTGATCATGTCGACGCGTTGAGCATGGTAGTCGGGATCAAGAACGTGGTTGACCTGTGTGGTGAAGTGGTTAATGCAGTGACGGCATTTCGTCTCTTTTCCTCTAAGGGTTTCTCCCACCTTGCTTCGCCCGGAAAGTTCCATCGGGCCATTGCACGTCGAACATGAATATCCAGTGAGAGTTGCAGTGACTCCTGCGCCAGCAGCGAATCGAGCATTTGTTGCCCACGAAGAATAGTCGATTTCGTGAGCAGAAGATACCCATTCCAACGCCTTGAGGTCGCCTGTGTACTGCCAGTATTGCAGGCCGATATGTTGGAGTTCTTCTGGTGCGGCAGGGTTGACGGTGATCTGCAATTGGGGTGCTGTGGCGGGGTTTGTCATCGGCTTTTCTCCGTAGGATCTATGCTGCGGTAGTGGCGGGGGCTTGGCCGTTTTTGTTGAGTTGGGCGGATAGTTGGTTGATGACGCCGGGGATGGCGATGCCGAAGATGCCGTGGCCGCTAGTGAGTAGCTCTGCGATGTCGTCTGGTTGTGTACAGAGGTGGACGGTCGTGCCGTCAGAGAGCACGGTGGTTTCGGCGATGTCGTCCAGGTCGTAGGTGTGCAGGTGACTAAGTGTGGTGCGCATTTTTTTAAAGGAGATGCCAGTGGCTAGCAGGTTGACGATGATTTGGACGTTGACGAGGTCGCGGTAGGAGTAGGCGCGGGCGGTGCCTGATCCGGTGCCGGGGTTAATGGATGCGGTAATGATCTCGGTGGTTGTCCAGTAGTCGAGCTGGCGGTAGGTGCAGCCTGTCAGTGTGCAGACGTCGGGGGCGCGGTATCCGGCGTCGTCGGGGCGGGGGAACAGTGTGTCTTGGGTCAGATCCTGTGCCATGGGTATGTCTTTCTGTGGTCTTTAGCCTGGTGGCTGCTGGTTTTAGTGTAAATCAGGAAAGAGGGGTTAGCGGGGAGGATGGTCGGGGTGTGACGTGTGTTTGTGCTGCATGACGGGTTTCCAGTCGTGCCAGGTGCCGCACCAGTGGACGCTGTAGCGCTCGGCGACGGTGTGCCAGGCTGGTGCAGCTTGGAGTGCGGTGTCGCTGAAGTCGCAGCGGCTGAGCACGGTGGTAAACCAGGCATGTGGGCTGGTGGGAACGGTTTTTAGTCCCAGGGCGTAGAGACCATGGTCTGGCTGGTATTGGCTGGCTGCGATGGCGCGCAGCAGTTGAGGGGTGTCGATGTGCTCGGGGACATAAGCGTCGATCAACCGTGCCAGAGCTGTTTGGGACATCCGTCCCTTGTCCTGGCCAAGAAGGTGGCGGTAGGGGCCATTGGCTGACGGGCGGTACGGATCAGTCCGTGTGAGATCGTCGGCAATCATCCTGGCTCGTTGCGAACATTGAATTGGTTTCCGTTGAGCTTCGGTTTTTCCGCGCGCCTGCGCGCTGTGAGTTTCCCTCTGTAAAGAAGAAGAGAAGAGTAAACCGTAACCTACGGTGTAGGGGGTCTGGAGAAAATTTTTGACGCTGGCGATGGCGTGAGAAATCCGGGATCGGATGCCGTTGAAATAGCGTGTGTCGCGGGCTGCCAGGCGCTCGGTGAGTCCGTGTTTCCAGGCGGGGCCGTCCGGGTTGTGGCGGGGGATAGCCCAGTCGGGGATGTTCAGATCGCAAGTGTTGCCGACTCGTTTTTGCCAGGTGCCGTGGTGGACGAACGCGGCGTAGGTTTCGATGGCGCGCAGTTTGCCTCCATCGCGGAGGTGACAGAGGAAGCCTTCTTTGTTGAGGATGCTTCGGATGTGTTGGACGCGCTTAGCGGCGGATTCTTCGCTGGTCAGTGTGCAGCCGTGCTCCGCGACGGCGATACGCCAGATCGTGGCGTTGGAGGCGGTCAGGAAGTGGCCGTTGGGTTGGGCCAGGGAAGCCATCGCGGCGATGAGGGCGCGGATATTGTTCTCTGAGCAGGTCAGCGAGTTCCGGGAGCGTTGATCGAGTACCCAGTGGGTGGCGGCACCGATCCAGTGCTTTTTGCCATAGATCCGGCCCCGTTCGGCGTCGGCCTTGGGCAGTCGGCACCAGCTGCCCTCGCCGGGTTGGCCGTTGTTGAGGGCGTAGACCGTGCCGGAGAGCATGATCTGGGTGGCTTCCATCAGTGTGCAGAAGCGCTCTTCGTTGGCGGCTAGCCAGGTGAGGTTGGTGACGTAGTCGTCGCTCGGCAAGGTGAAGTAGGTGCCCCAGGCGGCGACTTTGCCACGCTTGGTGCGCGCTTTTTGCACCGTGCGGTGGGCGTTGCGCAGCTTGGCCAGTTCCTTGGCGCAGTCGTTGGCATCCCACCAGTCCACGCGGGGCATATCGTCGGCTGACCAGGCATAGTTCTGATCTTTGATGGCCTTGGAGAGTGCCGGGAGCTCCGGGTCGGCGTCGAATACGGATGGTGGGTCGGTGGGTGTGTGTGAAAAAAAATCCAGGTTGTTGTCGCGCCCGCTTGCATCTGCGGCAAGGGTACGGCTAACCTGGGGATCATCAATTGGCATTGATTTCCCTTGGTTGGGGCGACAAATTTTTGTTCGAGAAGAAGTTGGTACCTTCTTCTCACCGACTCTCTTAAATCCTCCTCGTTGGTCGCGGGGGGGATTTTTTCATGTCGTGTGAGCACGTTGTCTTGACGGAGTGCGGGTGAGGCAGGCCTCAAGAGTTCGTGGCGCTGATGATCGCTCAGCGCTGGCGACACGACTCAAAAATCGTCACCGTATGAAATTTGTACTGAGCACCTAACAGGTGAGGTGCGAAAACGTCTTTGTCTCTGCCGGTGAATGCCCTCCAGATAATTACACAAGTGTCATCTACGCATTTTCGCATAGGTTTACCCGGAGTGGGAGAGCGACGCGGGGGAGGGGGTTGCTACATAGCAGGAGTCCTTTCCTGCGAACCGTCCGAAAAGCTACGATGTGTACCGTTCCTGTAGTACACTGGCAACCAACGGCGAAGTTCGCCTTTGCAGACCCTCCGCTAGAGCGCCAACTCTATGATGCGGGGGGTTTTCCCTATGCTCTATAGGGATTGTGCGTGCCCCTGACTCGAACGAGGGGTGTAGTCCATCCACGCGGTGTAGATCTTATTACAACAGGTTCGTTGGGTGTTGTTTATTTGCAACGCGCCCTAATCAAAATCTACCAGAAAATATCATATCTTATGGCATGTATGATCATAACTATACGCTCGTTCTGAAGAGTGGTTGAGATTGTGAGACGTTATGAAGATGACTGATGGACGAACTGCAACAATAGTTGACACCGATGGGGGAGTGGATGACGTGCTTGCGATCCGCGTTGCCGAATCTTTGGCTCAAGTCCCTTTGACGGTAACAACGGTGGGAGGCAATGTCAGTGCCGATCAGGCCGCTCAGACGGTCAGTTTCATGACGGGGCTACCAGTGCACACTGGGCTGAATCCACATGGCTGGCAGCCAGAGCGGCGTCATGGAATCGACGGGGTACACGGTGCTTGGGACGGGGTTCATCGCCCTGTAGAGGCCGTAGGTGCAATTGATCTAATTGCTCAGGCCTTAACATCTTCCTCGTCCACGATCATGTGCCTCGGCCCGTTAACTAACTTGGCTGCTGCACTGAGCCGTGTGGGTGGTGCGCGTTATGTTCAATCCCCGCGGGTATTTGCCTTAGGAGGAGTTGAGGGTGCACCTGCTGGATTAAGAGACACTAATCGAAATGCAGATCCTGCTGCGAGTTTGGCGTGTGCAAACATTGTGTCGTGGGTGTCAATGCGTCATGCCGCAGAGCTCTCCGCCGTCAAGATGGCTGAGATCAGAGATAGCCCTGACTATGCCTGGATTGAACCTTTTGCTGAACGCACTTCCCAGTCTTGGGGATGGGCAGACCGTTTCCCCGTCTACGACGTGGCTGTGGTGACAGAAGCGTTGAACCCAGCATCCGCTATTGATGAGCTGATTTATCGTGCAGTGGCATAGAAAGCTCTATCTCGTACGCCTCGCCAGAATCGTTTCGCCGCAGCGGCGTGAGGAATGGAGCATCGATGCGCTTGTTCGCAATGTGCAACGTGTAGTCAAAGAGGATATTGATGTGGTCTTTGTCGAAGCGTCTGCGGTCTCGGGAGTATGTGGCTCGCGTGTTCGCATCGGGAACTACAACCGCTTGTGCGTCCCTGCGGTGCATCAGGCCGCGTCGTATGGCCTGTCTCAGGAGCTTGTACTTGTCCACGAGTTGGCTCATGTCTTGTGTCGCCATCGGGCATTGAGCTCTCGTAATGCCCGCGATCTTTCATCTCAGGTCGAGACGCTTTGGCCGGGACTTGATACCTCTTTCGTGCAGAAGTTTGTGGATGACAAGCAGGCGTTGAGTGACGAAGAAGAAGCTGAGTTCTTGTCTGCGATGATCCTTCGTACTGCGCGTCAGCACAGCGCAGTGGGGGCGCTACTCATCGAGCGAAGGTCACATCGTGGTCGCCGCCTTTCAGGACTATTTGGAGGAACCGGTTATGCCGACAAGCATCGCTGAGCCGTTGCACTTGAGTGTTTTGGTGGTGTGCGGCTTGATCGCTGCGGGAATTTGGTCGCGTGCTCATGTCCGCTATCAACAGTTTCTGACGCTGTCGCTGGTCTCAATCTTGATTGCCGAGACAATGAAAAGTACGGCGGTGACTGATTGGATGGCCTCGATGCAGATGCACCTGGTGTGGCGTGGTGTAACGCAGACGGTGTGTCTTTTAGGTCTGGCGTTTTTGACCGAAGCGATCCGTGCGAGCGTGTGGGGCGCACTATGGCAGTCGCGCAGGCTGTATCTCAGAGTGACGTTGGTCTGCTGCGTTGGAGTCCTGCTGGTGCTGATTTCTGCGTCAGTAGATCCTTCTGTTTCGAGGATCGAAAACGCGGGCGGAATCTTACCCGCTCTGTTTTTGCTTCTCTTTAGCAGTGCCACGGTTGTGCTGTGCGCTCAGGGATTGCTTCATATCTTGATTAACCGCCGAGAGTCGTCGTTCGGACTGTGGCTGAGCCAGGCGATTATTATGCTCTTTTCGTTGGACTCACTGTCTCTTGTCGTGGCGTTTTGGCTGCACGGGGGAGCTGATGGACGTGATGATGGTGGCGTGTTGTGGTTCTCATGTATTGCTGCGACTGGCACTGTGGCCCTGGCTGCTCTTGGATGGAAGGACGGTTCCCCGGAGCGCGATAGTGAGCATAAGGTGTTGCAGCTGTGGCGAATGCTTTATGAACGCCGTGGCCAGGGCGACCCTGTAGACGTGCTCGAGCAGCGAAAATGGGGAGGGGTTGACTTCACATGGATTGTGGTCGTGCGAGAGACTGCGGACTTCCTTGCATCGGAGTCAAGGAAGGTAAGTCACACAGAGCAGGATTCATCTTCGCTGGCGCGGGCGATCTATGACTTGGATGCGGGTGCGCAGCCTGTGAGTGAACCGCGGATCATCGACGGGTGGGATGAACTTGTGATGATCGCTAATGGTCTCGTGGATGAGAATTAGCAATGGTTTGTTGCATGATCTGCTCTGATCCTTCCCCTCGGAAGGTAAAGACTGCTGAACCGTCTTTCATCTGCTGACACATAAGGATGACCTGCCACATCCGAGAATCTGGCTTGACTAGTTCGTTCGGATCAATGTTCATCTGACCACAAGCGCGATTGCAATCCTCAAGTGTGCAGATGTCGGGCAGGGTGCCTGTAGGAAAATAGACGCTTGCCGCAGTACGGGTACGTTCGATCAGAAGGGCATTAGCATTCATCAGAACCTCCGAGTTGGTTGAAGATTTCTTTGCCGGTAACGCGCGATAGTGTCATCGCCGAGCTGATCATCAGGGATGAGCCCAAGTCTCCACCTGCGGTAGAGCTGGCCGTCGTAATCGGGGGATTCAGGGGCAACCAGCGGTTGATTCGAGACGATATTCGTCAAAAGCCTCAGTGCAACAGGGTCATTGGATTCGATTGTGGTGTCTATCCAACGACCCAACAAAGTGTTGGTAATCGCGGTGATCTTGTCTGTGAAGGTGGAGGCGGTGAAGTCTCCTGTGTGTTGATGGTGCTGAGCAAGCAGGGAGTTCCAGGTCATCAGTTCGGCGATTTCATCCTCGTGGATAAGTAACGCAGGCCTAGATGAGCTGGAGTGTTCGTCTCGCGCTTGAGAATCGCGGAAAAGTCTCTGTGTTGTTCCTTCATCCCACTGGAGGATTCTGTCAAGAGCCTGCATCGTCTTGCGGTGCGGGTTGATCACTTTGTCGTTCTCAAGGCGATTAAGAGAAGACGGGCTCGGGCCGTCAAGTTCGGCGACGTCTTCTATAGACAGTCCAAGTTCGTGTCGTCGGTCGCGGAGGGCACGACCGAACGAGGGGCGAGAAGACTGAGGAGACATGACTACCAGCCTAGACAACCGTGCAAATAAACCGCGAATGGCCCACCAGTTCAAAATGAAGTGGGGAATAACGACACTTGATGCCGTAAAAAACCATACATAAGCTAACTAAAATGATATTTAAATGATATGTGCACAGTAGACAAGAGGGATACGATGGGCATATAATGACATCGTTGTTAGTTCACTACGACCTAAGAAGGTTTGAAGATGACCCGTAAAAAGACCCCCTTGCTGATTGCTGCCTCAGTGGCCAGCCTGTTGTCGAGCGCGATTGCTTTCGCTGCGCCTGCAATGGCCGATGAAGAAGTTGTGGTGCAGCCGGGCACCGAAACTCCAGCCCCAGAGACTCCCTCGACTGACACGGGAGCTGCGCAGCCGGGAACCGAAACCCCGTCCGAGCCTGTCGAGGGCACCCAGCCAGGTACTGAAACTCCAGTCGAGGAAGCACCTGCACCTATCGAGGAGACCCCTCAGCCGGGCACCGAAACCCCGGTTGAGGAAGCACCCGCTCCTGTTGAAGAGACCACGCCGCCAGTGATCGAAGCGCCGGTCGAAGAGATTCCAGAGCCAGTGGATACAACTGCACCGGTCGAAGAAGTCCCTGTGGTCGAGCAGCCAGCGGTTGACGCAGCTCCAGCACCTGTAGCTTCCGATCCGGTCGCTGAATCCCCAGCAGTTCCTGCGGCTGAGGAACCAGTTGCTGAAACGACTCCAGCTCCTGTGGCTGAGGAACCAGTTGCTGAAACCACTCCAACCCCAGTTGCCCCAGCACCTGTTGTGCCAGCCAAGCCAGTGGTTCTCTCCGAGGGTGCCGCAGAGCTCACCGGCCCAGGCGTTGAGGCCACCGCCGGATATGTCACCGTGCCGTTTAAGACAACGGTCAATGCCGACGTCAACACCCAGTTCGGTGAGTTCTCCGCACCCGAGATCACTGTCGGTACCTACGACCTGGAGACCGGCACCGCCGATTTCTCTGTTGCGGGCAACGAAGAGACACTGGCTCTGGCCAAGCCAGTTGCAGACGGCGTGCGCGCTGCATCCGAGGCTGTACCAGCAGAGGTCACCGAGAACGCTCGCCAGACCACGGCATCCGGTGACTACCACGGCACCGTCGGCCCATGGGACGGCTCGGCCGTCTGGGGTTCCGAGTCACTACAGAAGTAGAGATCACGACGCGGTAAGGGGAAGAAACAATGGCAGATCCTAAAGAGGATGACATCCCAGAGTTGATCTCATGGGTCAACGGCTTTGGCGATGAACCTTCATCACCGAAGCCCAGTGACAAGCCTGTCGAAAAGCAGGTCGCGCCAGAGCAACCTGCTCCGCAGCGGCTGAGCATCGTCGAAGATCCTGAACCAGGGCCCGTAGAGGATTCCGCGGACGACCCTCGTGAAGACAACGATGACACCGATGAGGTGGATGCCCCTGAGATCAATAGCTGGGATGATCTCTTTGCCGCACCTGCTCCTGCCGCTCGGAACCAACAAGAGACTCCGGCCCCACCCCGGCGCAGGAAGAGCTCGGCACGCAAAGCTGAGGCCGGTACACCGCCGCCGAAGCGAGAGCGGCCAGCAAAAACTCGCCGCGAGGCATCCACGTGGGTAAAGCCCGCGGTCATCACTACTGGTGTGCTGACCACCGTTGGTCTGCTGGTCGGGGCGATTGTTGTCGGTCAGTCTTTCGGCACAGACTATTCCGCTGATCACACTGCGCCTGCGCAACCGTCTCTGGACAGCAGTGCGGGCCAGGCAGCGGCCACCACCACGCGTGACCGGTTGGCCACGGATATGCCCAAGGATTCCGTCACGGTCGTCAGCGATGGCTGTGACGTGGAACCAGGTCAAGAACGGATGCCGCCATCTCAGCGGAATCTGCGCAGTGCCTACATCACTTTTCAAAAAGAGTATGAGGCGCGCAATGCAGAAGGAATCACGGCATTGATCCTGCCGTCCAACAAAGAGTGGCGCGGACAGGACTGGGAGAAAATCTTGAACTCGGTGCCTGAAGATTACTCGTACTGCATGACCATGCCCCCAGCCGTAGGCACGACTGCTACGGCCACGATCCGTATGCACATGAATGGGAAAGACGTGATCTCTAACCAGAAAATCACCGGCCGAGCCGACAAGGACGGCCGCTGGGTCATTGAAAAAATCGAAGCGAAGAAGGATTAATCATGACGGCACGAACAGCGGTCACAGGGGTTGTTGCAACCATCGCGGCTTTTTTCCTGATTGTGGCAGGCGTGGCTCCGGCCGCCAGTGCCCAGTCAGAAGAATCCACGACAAGTAGCACCACTAGCGCCACCGCAGAAAGTCAGACGGAGCCTTCCTCGCTGGAGGAGACCACTGAATCAGCAGAGACGAGCTCGTCGGTTGCCGGTGATCCGGTTTCTCCTAAGACTGACTCCGGCAGTTGCGTCGATGTGTTCGCCCTGGGTGTGCAGGGAACCGGGCAAAGTAGTTTGACCACCCCGCGTGACATGGACGGGGGCTTCCTCGGAGAGATCCTGGGCCGGATGTTCACGTTCAAAGACGGTGACGACGCCCAGGCTGTGAAAGGCCAGTTCGCGCGGGAATATATTCCGTATGACGCGGGCTGGGGTGGATTCGCCAACGTGGGCACGATGACCTATCGCGACTCTGTTGCCGGTGGCATCAAGGCGCTCGAGACTCGAGCAACGGAAATTCTGGATGAATGCCCCAGCACCTACATCGTGCCGATTGGCTATTCGCAGGGCGCAGATGTCACAGATCATTTTCTGGAAAACGTCGGTAACGGATCATCCTCGGTGCCTGCTGAGTCAATCTTGGCGGGATTCAACATGGGTGCTCCCGCACGGCGGGAGGCTCAGCCCATTGCTGAAGGTGGTCGCGTCAGCGTCGACATCGGAGCTGACACTCCAGCGATCGACGCGTTGGAGGAGATCACGGCTCCTGTCCCTGACGGGGCCGGCTTGACCGCCACCGGCGATCATGTCCAGTCCTACGGTGCACTCGATGGCCGAGTGGTGAGCTTTTGCGAACATGGCGATCTGGTGTGTGACATGCCAGCGGATGCTCCCGCTGCGCGAGCGCTGGCGAAGCTGGCGACCTCGGTGACGATAAAGGGTGATCCTTTCCGGGCAATGGATCAGCTCAGCGACGCGCTGATCATGTCTCCACTGGAGGCGGCCAGCTCGGCAGTCAACGAAGATGTCCAGGGAGAAACGCTGGACTCGGTGAGCTTTACTCCATCGAAGACGATCTCGGAGCGTCTCGAGGATGCCGCCGCCCGTGATCCAGAAGAACTTGCAGGAAACGGTACGGAGTCCGCGACCGCCTCCGAGTCTGCAACACCAGAGGCAACCGAAACGGCTGTGCAGCCTGGTCTAGACATTGAAGACACCTCCAGTGCCACGGCGACGACATCTGCCTTGGGAAACTCTGCACTGTCTGTGGCTGGAACGGGTAGTGCATCTGACTCTCAAACGTTGTCCAGTGCCGGTCAGGCTCTTGGCAAGCTCGGTTTGCTGGGCGTGAATGCGTTGATTGCTGTGGCGCGTGAGACGTTTACACCAGACACGATCGCCCAGGTGGCAGGCGTTGGCTTGGTCAATCCCGCAGCTGCGCTGCCGGTGTTGGGTGCCAAGGTCGCTGCATCGGCCACAAAGGTGATGGCCCCGGTGGGCGTGCGTGGCGCGTCTGCTGCATTCGAGGTCGCTCAGGCTGAGGTGGATTCCAACGAGGGTCTGCTGCGCCTGGCCACCGATGTGAATTACTGGGCGCACTGGAAGAAGCACTCCAGCTACAACCACGTGCCCGTGGATGCCTCTGGCGATTCTGCGATGGAATACATCCGCAAGTTCTTGATGGCGGCGACTCAAGATACCGCACAGAAACCAGACGACTCTGAATCCGCGTCCGCATCTGAGACGTCCGAGAGTGAGACCACTGAATCCGCCACGGAGACCTCCACTGAGCAGGACACCCCGCGCGCATCGCAGACCGTGACCGCTGGTTAAACCGCTGACCGTTTTCCGACCTCGAAGGACAATCATGACCGCAGTACCGCAGTTGAGCAGCCGACAGGCACGAAGCAATGATTCCGTGCGCTGGGTGGGGCCTGCTGGTGGGTATCCGCCACCGCCAGAGCACCGCCGTTTCCCTGTGGCTTCCGAAGCACTGGAAACCTCGGGCACAAAACCACGTGTGTGGGCTGTGTCTGCTCACGGTGGGGCCGGGGCAACTGCTTTGGTGAGCCAGGTGCCATTTCTTGGCGATGCTGGTCAGATTTTCCCCTCCGGGGAGGTCGACGGTGAGTCTGACCTGATCATCATCTGTGCCGCAGAAACCGTCACTGGCCTCTCCGCTGCCCATGACTTGGTGCTGCAACATCGCAACGAGCTTGCAGGAAACACCGAGCTGCTGGCCGTGGTCACCCGCCCCGCCCAGCCGGGGTGGACAGGCAAGCGCACACCCAAGGTGATCGCGGAGCGGCTAGCAGTCCTGGGCGATGAAAATTTGCCGGGCGAGGTCATCCGCGTGGAGTGGAATGAGCAGTTGGCCCTGACCACTCCCGAACGTCGAGAGACAGTTCAGCCCCAAGACATTGCCGAGTGGCTGGCCATGGACGACAAAAGCCAGGCCAGAGCTCGCCGTGTGAAAAATTCCCCCGCTGCGCTGGGCATTCTGCCCGCCGCAGCCGACATTCTTGACTTGGCGCGGGAAGCCTCTCGTGCCTCTCACTCCGGCGCGTAAACCCGCGCCACCAGTATTTGAAAAGGAAGTAAGAATAATGTTCTACACGCTCTCTGCCCACGCGATGGTGCTCGCACAAGAAATCGACGTGAATCCGACACCTCCTCCTGGAGGAGATCGCATCCTGGAATTGGTCAACATCCTTGGATGGATCGCCATGGTGGCCGGTGTTGCTGCCTTGCTTTGGGGTGGTGCAATGTTCGGCTGGGAAAAGTGGTCGAGCCACGGTGAAGCCCAAGCACCACGAAGGGTAATTGCGGCCATCGTTGGTGGCGTGATCGGCTCTGTAGCAGGCCCACTGATGGCCTTTGCGGTGGGTAACTAAGTCCAATGACCAACGTCCTGATGAACATGGCTGCCGACTATAAGACTCCGCCTGCTGAGGTCACCGGCAATGTCTCGACATACCTGGGCTGGTTTCTGTGGCTGCTGATGGTCTTGGCCGTTGGACGTTTGATCTGGATCGGCGCCCTCTTCGGCTGGCATCGATGGCAAGGAAACCCCGACGAGAATGCACCCGTGGTGCAGATCATCGGGCTGATCATCGGCGGAATCATCGCCGGAACCGCCGGTACTTGGGCCGTATTCATGGTCGGCCGGTAGACGCAAGCAATTCGTAAAGGAGAACACACGTGGGTAGTCGAACATCTCACCGCCGCGTCACAGCAGGTGCAGTCCTGATGGCTAGTGCGCTGCTGATGACGTCGTGTGGTAGCGACGAGGAGGCCACTGGGTCTCAAGGTCCTGATCTGTCGGCTCCGCCGCAGAAACTGTCCTGGAGCAAGGTCAAGGGTGTGAGCTTGCCCGTCTCGTCGGTGCATGGCCCACGTGATGTTGGTACCTACAGTGACGCCTCTGGATGGGAACATTCCCCGCAGGGCGCGGCATTAGCGGCAGTCAACGGGTCGATCCGACCGATCCTGGCTGATGACAAGCACTGGGAGGAAGCGGCCGCAGCGGCATTTGCTCCCACGGAGGGTCGTGACCTGTTCACGCAGGCCCGTGTGTCGATTATCGGCCAGGGCATGGATAAGTCCCTGCTGCCGACGGCGTTCAACGGGTACAAGTTCAGCGACTACTCCGATGGGCACGCTGAGGTGACGGTTTTCACCTCGTACACCGATGGATCAAAAGCATCGAACGAATACGTAATGGACTTCACAGGTGGGGATTGGAAGATCCATTTGCCTGATGATGGCAATGCCGGTGGATCTGTGAGGGCTGTTGACAATTTTCCTGACGACATGGTGCCTCTGGAGGCTAAGTGATGAATAAGACAATGCGTCGTGTCGGTGGTGTTGTGCTGTCCGCGGTGTTTGCGGGCAGTGTGCTCACCGCGTGCGGTAACGATGAGGAAGAAAACGCGGCCTCGGATCAGGTGGTGTCCTCGGAGGATGACCGCCCGGTGGAGGAGCGGTTCGAGTGGCAGGCGCGGGCGGCTGACCCGAACGGCATCCTGATTTTCCAGCCGAAAGGTAGTGAGTCGAAGGGGCAGATCCTATCGACGGAAACCCGCTCGTATGAACCCGGCTCGGAGGAAGCAAAGACCTCTGAGCCGGAAGGCGTGGTATTCCAACTCGTTGATTTTTCGCCGGTTGAGCCTGTTCCGTTCTCTGAATCTGACGGGCCAACGGGATTCGACGGCATGGTGCCTACTGGATACACGCAGTCAGCCGCTGGTGCGGCTTTGGCTGCTGCTGCTTACGCGGCTGCTGCATTTTCACCCAATTATCCTGAATTTATTGAGAAGGCAAGTGTGGGGGCGACAGAGGAGACCCGTAAGCGAGTTGAATCTGTGGCGGCTCAGATTGCGCAGGATAAAGAGACGCTGCGCTCAGTGCACACGGTAGGCCGTGCTCCGGCGTCCGAGGGTGTGAGAGTCGAACTGATTCGTCCTGATTATGCGCGGGTCACAATCTATAGCCGTGGAGAGAAAGAAAACGGAATGCAGGGTCTGATCGCACTGACTCGTGACCTTGAATGGGTTGACGGTCAGTGGAAAATGAACATTTCGTCTAATCCGTCCGTCTCTGAGTCTGATCAGTTACCAGAGGAGGCGTGGACATGGAATCAAAGTTAATACGGCTTTTGCAGCGTCTCGTCTGGATGATCTTTGCTGGACTGTTGGTTGTGGGCTTAGCTGCACCTGTTCAGGCGCAAGATGAAACGTCAGCACCTGCATCCGAAACAGCTGCGGCGGACTCGCAGCCAGCCGATGAGAAGGAAGATCCAAATATCTTGGATCGACTGAAAGATAATGCTGGTGCTCTAGGTGGGGCTAGCTTAGATTGTTTAAAAAATCTCGATGTGACGTCAGATAAGTGTCGTGGTGTTGGCGCGATGACAGCAAACCCAGGTACTGCTGCTGGCTTGGTGGCGGGTAAGTCGACCGTGGAGGAAGCCAAGCAAGAAACGTCGGACTTGGTTGAAGGCCAGTTCGGCAAGATTGTGGCGGCGATCGGTGAATCTGCCCTGAAGATGACGCAGTGGATGCTGGGCCTGTTCATCACCACCCCAAGTTCGATCGTACTGAGCCTGGGAGATGGTAACGCAGGAGACCAGGATCAAGGCCTGATCGGTGAGCTTAACGGCTACCTCGGTTATATACAGCTCGTGGTAGCAGTGATGTCGATCCTTGCGATTGCTGCTCGTTTTATGCTGTCCAAGGGAAAAGAGCTTGGCGACATTACTGAAGATGCAGGCATGACACTGGGGCGCAGCTTGTTTGCTGTCACGGTCTGGGCCGCGTTGATTATTGGCGTCACTCGCGTGATCGACGGCCTGTCGTTGTGGATCTTTGATGAAACCTCAAAGCAGGCATCCGATTCGGTGAGAGGACTGTTGGAACAGTCGAGTCCCGATGACTGGACGATGAAAGAAGCGTTCGCGTCCCCGGCGGTTCTGAGCAGTGGTGGAACGCTGGGCATTGTCCTTATCTTCGGCATCATCGTGATCATCACCTCGGCAATCCAAATGCTGTTGCTGTTTGTGCGCCAAGGATTGCTGATCTTCATGACTCTCTTCGCGCCGATGGTGGCCGCCGGTGGCGGGCTGCCCATGGGCAAAGAGATGTGGGAAAAGCTCAAGAGCATGACCATCGCCCTGCTGCTCTACAAACTGGCGGCCGCGATCTTGTACGCGATCCCGTTCCTGGCGATTAAAGAAATTAAGAAGGACGACACTCTCTCGGTGATCGTTGCCTTGCTGCTGTTCATGTTGCCGATCCTGGTGCTGCCGATGCTGATTAATCTGCTGAGCCCGCCAGGAACTGGTTCCTTGTCAGGCCCGTCAGGCATGAAGGTGGCCGGTGGTGCCATCGGTCTGGCGGCCGGTGGTGCCATGATGGCCGCCACGGGTGGAACCTCCCGCGCGTTGGCTGGCTCACAGCCAACAGGCATGGCTGGGATGTCTACCGGTAAGAGCTCGCCTGCCGTGGGTGGTTTCGGCGGCTCCGGCGGTGGTGGCGGCGGCTTCGGCGGAGGTGGTGGATTTGGCGGTGGTGGCGAGTCTGGCCCTAGTCCGCGGCCTACCGGCGGAGGCGGAGGCGCTGGTGTACCTGAGTCGTCTCCAAGCGCTGCCGTGGCTGGTGGATCTCCTGCGGCGCGTTCGGCTGAAGCTGATTCCTCGCCTGCCGTTGCAGGTATGGGTGTTCCGGGAGGAGACAGCGGAGGAGATCCTGCTGGAGCCACGCCAGTAGCCCCTGGTGGTGGTGAAGTAGCCGGTGCTGGAGCTGCGGGTGCTGCCGCAGGAGCCGCGTCTGGAGGAGCTAAGGGGGCAGAGTCCGGCAGGCCAGTATCTACTGCTGGCGCGTCCCCTCGGGCGGCAGGGCAGCGTTCCCCAGGTGTTGCAGCTGGTGGCGCGCATCGTCGTCGGACTCCTGCCTCGGCTGTCATCGGTGGAGGAAAAGCGCCGATCACTCAGTTGAAGGCAACGGCCTCGAAGCCTCCCTCAGGCGTTTTGCGCTAAGCGCACGCACTGTCGATCAGGTTGTAAGTGAACACTCACGCCGCCAGTTGACGCTGGCGGCTTCTTTATACACAATGTACGCCCCCTGACATGTAAGGTAGTAGACATGTAAGTCAGGGTTACATTAGCGGAGAGAAGTATGGCAGAGAAAAAGCAGTTGAGGATGTACGGCGGATGGACGATGCCGCGCTCGGAGGGCCTTTTTGGTCTGACCGCACCGGTGACGGTTGCGTTCTTCGTGTGGGTGATCCTGGTCGTGATCTTGGGCGGCGTAGTCAGTTGGTTTGTCGCTGGCCCTGTCGCTATTGCAGGAATTATCGGTGGCGTGCTGTTGGTGCTCAAGCCCCAGGGCCGCCCAGTAAGTGAATGGATTGGACTGAGAATGGAATTTAACCGAGCAAAGAAAAAGGGTTTGGCGAAGTATCTGTCTGGCCCGTTTTCACGAGTACCGGGAGGGCGCTACGCTCTTCCGGGCGTGCTGGGGCGATTGGAAGTATCAGAGCATTACACCGGTGGTAATCAGCCGTTTGCGATGCTGCATGATCCACAACGCAGCGAGTACACGGTCGTGTTTGGCATCTGGCCGCAGGGTGATCAGTTGGTCGACTCTGACGTGATGGATTCCTGGGTGGATCAGTGGGGTGCCTTCCTGGCCAATTTGGGAGCAGAGGGCGATGTTGTCGCCGCAACCGCAGTGGTGGAGACGTTCCCGTCGACGGGCATGAAGGTTCGTCAGGAGGTTCGTTCGATTACGAAACTGGATGCCCCGGTATTTGCGCAGCAGGTGATGGTGGAAGCAGCTGAGATGCACTCGTCTCAGCGCATTGAGCTGGAAGCTCGGCTGTCGATCACATTTAAGGCCACAACGTCAGAAAAGCGGCGTGACGTTTCTGCGCAGGCTAAGGATTTGGCGGTGCGCCTGCCGTTGTTGCAATCGCAGATTGAGTACGCGGGGCAGAACACCCGTCCTTTGGCCATTGATGATCTTGTGACCGTGGCCAAGCGGGCATACAGCTCATCGCTGCATCCTGAGATTGAGGCATTGTCGGCCACGAGCCGTGGCCATGAGATTGAGTGGGCAGATGCTGGGCCATCGCAGGCTGAGCAGACCCCGAGCTACTACGTCCACGATGGCTCAGTGTCCTCAACCTGGGAGATGGTCATCCCACCTCGTGGCTATGTGCCCCACCGCGTGCTACGCGGATTGTTGATGAAGGACATTGACTTATCGACCAAGAGAGTGGCGGTGTGCTACCGACCTCACACGGCAGCAGAAGCCGCCAAGCTCGTGGACTCGGATGCAATCAACAAGCGTGAGCGCACCAAGCAAGAGCGCGGGCGTCGCGGGTCGGCCAGTGCTCGCGCCGAACTGGATGAGGCATCAGCTGAGCAGGCACGTCAGGCAGAAGCGTTGGGTCATGGACTGACTCGATTTGGCTTGCTCGTGACGGTCACTGAACCTGCACAGGATCTGGATGAGTCAGGTCATATGACGGTGGACAAGATGCCGAATGCGGAAGCCATCTTGAAGAGCTTGTCGCAGCGTTCCCGTATTCAATTGCGGCGCCGATACTGCTCGCAGCAGTTGAGCTTTGCTGCCGCGTTGGGCCTGGGCATCAACATCCCAGAGCACCTGTCGGCCGCGGCACTGGTGCAGGGCTAAAGGAGGGCAGACAGATGATGGCAAAAAAGCAGAAGATTGCGAAGCCGAAGACCCCCAAGAAAGGCTATACAGCCGATGGTGTCTACACCGAGTGGCGTCTCGAGGAGCTCAATCGCAAGGCCCAAGGTTCGGGCCCGTCAGCGGTGTGGGCCCGGCAGCTGCTGACTCGTGATGCGAATTATCGACGCCTGAAGTTCGGAGATCACGCCAAGGTGGCCGGGGATGTCTGGCGCAAACCTCTCACCATGACGCCACGTGGCATGGTCGGAGAGTTTGGCGGCCCGGATTTCTCAGTCGGAGCGATGCCCGAAGCCCGCGGCACGACCGATGTCGTTGCCGGTTTTTACCCCTGGTCGGTGGGTGCTGGTTCGCCACCTATTGGCCCGCCCATTGGCTACAACTTGATGACGGGTGAGCCGGTGCAGTTTGATGCCACCGGCTACAAACTCCGTGGTGGCGGAATCACTGCCCCCATCGTGATGATCATCGCGCTCAACGGCTTCGGCAAATCAACACTGGGTCGCCGCATACAAAGCGGTGCCGTGGCACAAGGCCGTACCTCGCTGGTGCTCGGCGATTGTAAACCCGACTTCCGTGATCAGGTCGAAGCAATGACCGATGCCCAGGGTAATCCGATGGGCCAGATCATCGAGCTGGGCCATGGCCTGGGCAGCCTCAATCCACTGGATGTCGGTCTGCTGGGTGTCGCTGGTGACCGCATTGCGGCTCTGGCAAGGACACTGGAAGACGCTGAACAACGCCGTGACGAGATCTCCCAGCGGGAGATCGACGAGCTGGTCATGCCGAGCTTTGCCCAGCGGTGGCGGCAGATGGGCGCGGACGCGCGCTCGGACTGGATTCGGGAAGTTAACACGCGCGCCCGCAAGGTCAAAGAAGAGCTGCGTTCCCGTCAAACAATGATGGTCGCCTCGTTGGTGCAGCTGGTGCGCCGCTCGGCCATTAATGAGTTTGAGGAGACGATGATCGCCTCAGCAATCAGTCGGCTGTATGAGGGTGGCAAGTTTACCCATGATCGGCCACCTCTGCTGGAGGATCTGTATGAGCTGATCCGCGTGCCCAGCTCGGAGATGATGCTGGATGCAGGCATTGATCCTCGCGACGGTAAAGACGCTTCCGAGCAGGATCGCCTGCGTGCTGAGGAGGAGTACCGCCAGGACATTAAGCCGCTAGTGCGCTCCTTGCGCGCACTGATCCGCGGCGAGTTCGGGGAGATTTTTAATGGTCACACGACCACTCGCCTTCAGTTGGATGCGGCGGCCATCGATGTGGATGTGTCCAACATTCCGCACTCGGATGCCTCGCCACTGCGTGGCGCTGTGTTGCTGGCTTGCTGGGGTGAAGGCTTTGGCGCGGTGGAAGCTGCACACCACCTTGCGGATGTCGGTTTGGAGCGTAAGCGTACGTTCCAGATCATCATGGATGAGCTATGGCAGGTGTTGCAGTCGCACTCGTCGATGATCTCCAAAGTCAATCAGCTCTCCCGGTTGAATCGTCAGACGGCCACCGAGCTGGTGATGATCACGCACTCTATTGCCGACCTGGCAGCCTTTGACTCCAAGCAATCGCAGAATGAGGCTGACGGTCTCATCGAGCGTTCCCGTGTGAAGTTTTTCGGCCCGTTGCCGAAAAAGGAGATCAATCGCCTCCGTGATGTGGTGGAACTGTCCGAGGCCGCGCAGAACATGCTGGTGACGTGGTCAGCCCCTCCGGCCGTGGCTGGTGAAGCAGTGCGTCCTGGCGAGAAGCCACCACCACCTCCGGGAACCGGAAAGTTCGTGATGAAGGTCAATGAGCGCGGCGCAGATATTGCCTTCCAGCTGGTGCGCACTCCGGTGGAAATCTCCAGTGGCGTGCACAATACCGATAAGCGCTACGACGACGCGGCAGTGCTGAACGCACTCGATGACGAGTCGGATAGCTTCCCCGAGTTCGAGACCGTCTCGGTCACGGTGGATTAGGCGATGAAGAAAACATCCAGCATGGGGATGATCCTGGTCGTGATCATCGCGGTGATCATCTTGCTGATCACGATTCTGGTGACTGTCTTTGCCGGTGTGGAAGAGCCACAGACCTGCGAGGGCCCAGGATCAGCATCAGTCGGTAGCGGTAGTCCCGTGGTCAACGGTGATTTCGCGGAACCGATTGCTGACTCCAAGAGCAAAGAAACCTCTGGGTATCGATCTGCCGATCGTCCCGACCATGAGGGAATCGACTTTGCAGGTCCGGTGGGAGATAAGCTCTACGCCTTCGCTGACGGTGTGGTCGAGCAGGCAGGCCCTGCAAGCGGCTTCGGCAACTGGATTGTCATTGGCCACGAAATCGACGGTAAGCACTACAGCACCGTGTACGGCCACATCTTTGATGAAGGCCTGAAGGTCAAGACTGGCGACAAAATCACAAAGGGCCAGTACATCGCCGATGAGGGCTACAACGGTGAAGTTGTTCCACCAGGCGTGGCGGGCGCGCACTTGCACTTTGAGATCTGGGATGGTGGCCGGTTCGGCGGCTCCAGCATCGACCCTGAACCGTGGGTCGAGAAGGCCCGCTCTGGTGGAGGGCGTGCCTCCACCAAGCCGTCCGACGACGCGGCGGCAAAGCCCTCCGATAAGTCGTCAGAATCTGCCTCGGCAGGAGCCAAGAAGCCAGAGGAAAAGCCCACCTCAGGTGGTGAGTTGCCCGACTCCGACAAGATTCAGTCGAAGGAGAACCTTCAGGTCGACACGATTCGCGTCGCGCGAGCGGTCGCGCAGAAGTTCCCCCAGGTTGAGACGATCGGTGGCTGGCGCGAGTTCGACACCTATCCTGATCACCCGTCCGGGCGCGCGGCCGACATCATGATCCCCAACTATGAATCGGACGAGGGCCGAAAATTGGGCGACGCGATCAAGGAGTATCTGTTTGCCAATAAGGATGCTTTCCACATCCAGTACATGATCTGGCGACAGACGTATATCCCGAGCCAGGGCACACCAAATCTCATGGAGGATCGCGGGTCGCTGACACAGAACCACTTCGATCACGTTCACGTGACCACCGAGGGCCACGGTATGCCCAAGCCAGGTCAGAAATACGGGCCTGCACCTGAGGGAGGCAACGCCACCGTCGGTGCGGTCTCTGGCGATCCCGATTGCGCCGCGGGCAGTGCTGACGGAGTCGATGTGGCCTTGGAGGACGGCCAGATCCCGCCAGAGTTCGTCAAGTGGCTGCGGATCGCAGGCCGCGAGTGCAAGGGATACCCCGCACCAGTGGCCGCAGCTCAGATGAAGCAAGAGTCTGGATTCCAGAAGAACATCGGCTCGCCCGCGGGCGCGCAAGGCCCTGGCCAGTTCATGCCAGGAACGTGGGCAACCTGGGGATACAAAGTCGATGACCAAGGACGAAAAGTGGGTGCGGCTGGTGAAGGAAACATCAACTCGGAGGCTGACGCCACCATGGCCATGGCCCGACTGATGTGTAACAACATCGCCACCGCCGAACGCAAAAAAGCCTCAGGTGCCTGGAAGGGCGATACGCTCCAGCTCGCGCTGGCTGCTTACAACGCCGGTGAAGGCAACGTCGACAACGCCGGTGGTGTGCCGCCCTTTGCAGAAACTCAGCACTACGTCGAAGTCATCCCGGCCTCGGCAAAGAATTTTGAAGCAAAAGTCTAGAAGAAAGAGATACCCCTGATGAAACGTTCAACACTCTTTACCCTGCTGGTGATCACGCTGGTTGTCCTGCTCGGTGGCCTGGCATGGGCCGCGACCTCATTGCAGAGCGAGCCGGAGCAACCCGCGATGGAAGCCACCGATGCACATGAGCACATTGATCCGGCCGCCGATGATGTGCTGGTGGCCGCGGAGGGCATCATGTCTGCCCTGTTGTCGATGCGCCCCGCTGAGCAGGCCAGCCCCTATGACCAGTACGCGACCGTGGAAAACCGCCTGAGCGGCCAGTTGCTCCGCGTGGCTCAAAATCCTCCCACTGACGAGATGAGCAAAAAGACCTGGCCCGAGCAGTGGCAGTCCTGGGCTCGGTCAGGCGACCGCGTGCAGGGATTCGTGACTCGGGCTCCCGGCACCGAGCCGGTTGCTGAGGATGCCACCACAGCAGAGGTCACGGTCGATATGGAGCAAAAGGTCATCCACCCTGACGGGGAGATGACACCGTACCGCTCCAGCGTGGCCACCGTCTCCATGGTCAAAGAGGAGGGGATGTGGAAGGCAGCAAACTATGAGATCACTCACGTCAACTACTAACTCCACCATCACACAACGAGCTTCACTCCAGGAAAGAGGACACATCATGGCATTGAGCAAGGCAGACAAGCAGCGCTGGGACGAGATCGACGAGCTGATCTTCGGCGCGAAAGACGAACTGAAAGCAGCACCCGACCACACCACGCTGCGCCAGTGGGCAGAAGACAACGGCATGGACAACGGGCCAGACTTCGGAAAATTCAAGTCATCTCTGCGCAAAATCGGCGTGGACTACAACAGCCTCAGAGAAGAAACGATCAAGGAACGTGACGCCGCGCTTCTCGAGCAAGCCCAAGAAATGGAAATGAACGCCGAAGGCCTGCCGTTCATTCAGCTGGAATGCGCCGCAGTAGAACAGAACGATGAGGCCAGCTTCGCCATCACCGATGCCGAAGGCACTGCCCTGTGGTTCGGACGATTCAGTTCCAAGTTTGAACGCATCCGCAAGGAAGGCGACCTGGTCTCTGCCGAGCAATCCGCGGCCGATAAGGCGGTGTATGCCGCCGCGACAGCGCGCAAGGCCTTGGGCATCGACAATATTGCGCTGTGGCTGACCACCTCCTGTCCTGACCTGGACGAAGACAGCCTGCGCGTGGCAGGAGCTCGCCAGGGTGTGGCACTGAGTATCACCGTTGACCAGGACGCGGATAAGGCACTGTTTATGGCGCAGATGGGCGGCTTCCGCAACCTGCGCGATGTGCCTGAGACTGAACTGGCGGCCTTGGTCGAGACCGAATCGGACGAGGAAGCCTAGGCCCATGTCAACGAGTGTGAGAAATCGCAGTGACCATTCAGGGATGCCGTACTGGGCAGGCCCTTATCTCCTCGGCGGCGTACTCGTAGGTTTGTGGCTGATCTTTTGGGCAGGTCAAGCGCTCAGCGGGCCGGGCGTATCCGTAAACCCATTGCTGCATCTGATCGGATTGCTCAAACCAGCCCATGCACAGCACTACAGCATCCTCGGATTCATCCTCAGCGCTGTGATCCTCGCCGTGCTCGGCGGCCTGGTGCTCTGGCTGGTTCGCAGTTCTCGTGCCCGCACCTCGCGTGGCGGGTCGGTGCGCCACGCGACAAAGTCGCTGGCCAGCCGGGCTCAGATTGAGCAGATGGGTCGCAAAGCTGTGACGAAGTCCCAGCAACACCTGAACATGGATCTTCCTGAGTGGGCGAGCCCCGGCCAACTGGTCGGCCGCGAGCTGGGCACCGGCAAAGAGATCTACCTGGACTACGAAACGCTGATGCTGGACACCTGGCCAGCGCGCTACGGTAAAACCACCGGGCGTGTGTTTCCGATGATGCTCGATGCCCCAGGCGCAGTCGTGGCGACCTCCAACAAGCCGGACTTGATTGGCGACACCATCGCTTTGCGTGAAGCTGTCGGCACGTGCTGGGTGGGAGATCCACAAAGAATCTACACCGGCGGCGATGCCCGGCCTGCCTTCTGGGTTGATCCCCTGGACTACATCCGACGTCGCCCTGCCGATGAGTGGGACTCCGCAGCGGGCGATCTCGCGCGATTGTTCGCCGACGATGCGGGCGTGTCCGTGGGATCTGGTGGTGATGACGCCATGTGGCGCAATAGCGGTGCTGAACTGCTGGCGTGCATGTTGCTGGCCGCGGCGGTGGAATACCGTCCCATTACCGACGTGCTCGACTGGGCTAACGATGAATCCGACCGATCCATCGTAGATATTCTCAAGCGCCACGACTGGCCGAGCATGGCCATGCTGGCCAACGGCAGCTACAACCTGGTCGATCGCACTCGCTCGGGAGTGTTTTTCTCCATGAAGTCGATGGTCACCCCGCTGGCCACGAAGGTGTTCCAAAACTGGGTGACCGATCCACAATCCGACGATGTCCCAAAGTTCAGCCCCGACGAGTTCATCGCAGCCCACGATCGGGGAGAATGCCCCACGCTGTACCTGCTCTCGGACAAGCGCCGCGCAGGCTCAGCCTCACTGCTGGTGATCCTGCTGACGGTCTGGGTCACTGAGGCTGCGGAATACTCTGCATTCCGCCAGGGTGGACGTCTGAAGACGCCGCTGATGATGCCGCTGGACGAGATCGCCAACACCGTGACGTGGCAAGGAATGCCGGATGCCTACTCACACTTTGGCTCCAAGGGAATCATCATTGCCTCGATCCTTCAGTCCTATGGCCAGGCCAAGGAAATCTGGGGAGAGAATAAGGCAGGTGTGCTCCGCGACAATGCTGCATTGATGATTGGCGGCGGTATCAAGGACTCCGCGTATCTCAAGGAAATCGAAACGCTCATCGGCGAGTACGAATCCCGCAAGGTCAGCCGCAGCTCAGACAGCGATTCATATAAGACCTCCGCGTCGGTCTCCCTCGACGATAAGTCCATCCTGACCGCCGCAGAGCTACGCGATATGGACCCGCACATGATGCTGGTCATCGCACCGAAGCGACGGCCGGTGTTGGTGGAAACGATTCCGTTTTGGGAACGTACCTTCCGCCCAGAAATCGAGGCGCAGCGCAAGCTGATTGAACAAGCCAAGCAGGATGCGGCCGCTCTTGCGGCAGCGGAGCAGTAGAGGGAGGAAACAATGACAACACTGATCCACAAAGCCATTGAAAAGACTCTCGGAAATCTTCTGAAGCAGAAGATTGAAGCGGTGGTGCTGGAGCCTTCAAAAAGAGCGTTTGCCAACCTCAATGGCACAGGCGATGAGGTTGCAGGCCGCCTCGAGCAACTGGCAGACAAGCACGCACGAGCGCAACTGGCACGAGAGCTGGAACTGCCAGCGCGGACACGCTTTAGTGACGTCTTTGAGTTCGTTGACCGGGTCGTCGTGGATCTCTACGGCACCCAAATGACTCAGGAACTGCGGTGGTGTGAGCAGTTCTACCTGCACAAGGCAGCGATGCGACGTCTGACCCTGATGTGGGTCACCTGGGAGAACATGCGCGCCGATATGCCCGCCACCGGCGAAGAAGTCTGGATGCGCACCATTGGTGACTATCACATGAACTTCCTGATGAGCGGCCGTGGGCCATTCACCCGCTGCACCACCAGTCATAAACCAGACACCCCACTGACTGTCGTACCACTGAACCAGAAGCTGGCCGAACCAGACGAAAACAAGGAGTAAACAATGGATCCGCTACAACAACTTGATCAAGAACTAGAGCAAGCCTTCGTCTCGGTGCACCGTTCAGGGGCACAGACAATGCGAGACCTGCGCACCCGCACGGCCATGAGCCGGACGAGCCGCCCGAATCCGCGACAAGCGGCAGCCCGGCGAACAAAAGCTCCTGGCCGCCGCCAGTTGCGACGCATGACCCCAGGACAACTCTCGGGATACATGGTCGCAGTGAATACTCGAGCCCTAGCAGGGGAGACGGTCGGTACAGAAGCTCGCCGAATCTCCGCCGAGTTGGGACGTCGAGAGATGAGCAAAACCCAAGGCCAGTGGAACACCATGGGACGCACATGGCCACAAGAAGCAGGATTCCGCCCGCCCCTCGCCGCACCTGAAAGTACGGCGGCGGCACCTGCCCAGACCACCGACGCCTCAACAGCAGCAACAACCCAGGCTGCGGCCGCGCGCGAAGAAGCTATCGCCGCACAAGACGCCGCGCTGGATGCCCAAGCAGAGGCCCGCGAAGCCCGCCAGGACGCGGAATCAGCGAACGCTCGAGCAAACCAGTCCACCCACGCTGATACGTCCCCCATGGACGCCGCATTTACAGCGGTTTCGGTAGCAGGAGGTGTCGCCGCCGTTGATGAGGTGGTGGAAGCTGTCGACATCAGGGCAAGCGAGCTGGGAGTATCCCCCATTGCAGACCCAGAGATGGACGCTAGCGCCGATCTTGTCAGCGACCTGGTAGAAGATGGCGCTGACCAGGAGTTGATCGATGCGGCGGATTTTGGACAGAGTGCAGTGGCGGGTGGTGATGTCGCGGAAGCACTAGGCACAGAGTCCTCAGGCCAGGACAAGGCACTGGAGCTGGGAACCGACACTGGCAACGACATTCCCAGCGTGACTCAATCACCAGGTCAAGGAGCTGAGATTTAGTCGGTCATCTTCGACAGTGGAAAAGGTTGGTGATGGGGTTTGAGATCCCGATGACCAACCAAGAAAAAAGGAACCGGCCCTAAGGTGTTTAGCCTTAGCGCCGGTGTCCTGTTAGTGCGGGTATTGTCCCGCTTTATGCTTGAAATCCTAACCAACTTCCGAAGATAAGGACAATGCTAGGAGCCCAAGTAGGGCGAATTGGTCGGAAGACTATAGATCGAATCCGCGATCGTGGCCACGATCGATGTCGGTATCCTGCGCCGAGGATTGGTCAAACAGATCCATAAAGGACGCCTCGGTAGAATCTTCCTCCTCATCGAGCTGTTCCCGGCGCAGCTCCAGCTCGGCGCGAAGCTCCATGTCCTGGCCGTCCTCCGACGGTGGCAAACAGATCGGCTCGGCATCGTCATCAAGATCACTAGCGTTGGCGTCAAGCCAGTTCACCACTCGTTCCACAGGAGTCTTTCCCACACCAAACTCGGTGCTGGTGGCCATCTCCACGGCGATCAGAGAAGTACCGTCCAAATCCAAACCACGGGCGACATAGCCAGCCGCGTGAGCAATGATCTGCTGCTGGTCCGCAGGGGTCAACTCTGCACCACGATCGACGACCTGATCCATCCACGCGGTGGTGTACTGCGTGGCCAACTCGGCTGCGATCTCCTCGGTGGACTGCGCGGCAGGTGTCTCGGATGGCGGGTCGATGAGTCCCGCATCGACGCCACGGCCTGCCACCCATTCATGTAGCTGGTCATCCTGACCAGCCCAGCGTGGAGGCAGCTGCGGCACAGCCGCATGGTCGACAACGAGCGCATCGATCCGGCGAGCCAGCGCGGATGGCACATTGGAGACGGTCTCAATATCGCCGGTAAGCTCCAGCCAGTGCTCACGGAAATCCACCCCAGATAGTGCCGCCAGCGTGGCGGAGGTGGATACTCGGCCCATTCCAGCATCATCAATGTGGGAGGCCACCGGCAGAGCCTCCAGGCGTGTGGACAGCTCATGGGTGGCAAACTGACCAGCCAGATGCAGGACACCCTCGCGGTAGTCCTCCTCGGCGATGGCGCGCAATTCGTCCACGTCCGGGGTGGGGGAGTAGTCCACCAGATCAGCCAGATCGGAACCATCCAGGTCAACATCGACCAGGGACAGGTTGCCGTCCACGGTCACATCCTGTGCCGTGATGCCGTCGATACCCGTTGCCTGCATAGTGGTGTGGACAATCGTGGCACCATCAAAGGTGGCCTGCCCAAGGTCACCCCGGGTGAATCGCACGCGCTGCATCTGAGCAGTACTGAAGTCAGATCCCGTGAGATCACAGTTGCGGAAGACCGTCTCAGTCGAGTGCGCCTGGGTGCCCAATTGTGCGCCGGTGGCAGAGATGCCACCGTGGCAGTCGATGAACCGCACACCGGAAAGCGTGGCTCCATCCAGAGCCATCCCGTCGATCTGGCAATTAATGAGCGTGACACCTGTCAGCGTCCGTCTTCGGAGGTCAACGCCACGTAGATCAGCGTCTACGAGCGTATAACCGTCACCAACACCCGTGGAGTGCTCACTCAAGCGCTCTAACGCGCTGTCAGCGAATATGCGCAGGTCAGAGTCCTGCCCATTCCAGTGTGGAGCCAGCAAAGAACGGCGTGGGTGTGCAGGATTGTCCCGATCCGGGATTGCTGCCTTCAGGCGGTAGGCAATCAGCCCCGCGGCGTCCTTCTCGGTACCGTCAGCCGCGGCCACGGCATCAGCAATCACTGCCTCATGGTCTGTGCGTGTGGTGACCAGATCTCCGGCGATAGCTGCCAGCCGCTCGCGTGCATCATCATCGATCGATGCAGTGACGATGCCAGGGAGGTAGGACAGGTGGTGATCAATACGGTGGCCACCGTACTCACGGGCAAGGATCGTGGCCGCGTGGCCATAGAGCTGGTCGGTGCGTTCCAGGGAGAACTCGTCGGCTGCCGCGCGATCGCGGATCGTGTGTGCCGCCACAGGGGAATCATCGCGGGCCAGGATCGACTCGAGCACTACCCGGCCTTCATCGGCCGGGGTGTCACCGGCCATATGCTGATGCTGATCTTCGGCATCCACGGCAGTTTCCACGCGGCCATCGGTGACGGGGTAGAAGTGATTCTCTTCCTTGCCACGGGTCACGGCCACATAAGCCAGCTGACGAGAAACCGACTTGTCGACAATGCCGCGGGTGATCTCCACGGTGGCACCCTGAGAGCGGTGCACGGTGCAACCGTAACCCAGCTGCATGTGTGACTGGAGGTACCACTGAGGAATGTGCACGGATTCGCCGAGCTTGCCCTTGGCGTCCATTCGCCGGGTCAGTGCGGAGCCGTCAGGCAGCACGAGATCCAGGCGCAGCAGCTCGGAGTTGTCGATCTCGACACGTCGCCCATCAGTGGTGGGCAGCTTGGCGTTCCGCCGAGCAAGCAGAGTGTCGCCCACACCAGCGTTAGCCTCCCTCAGAGCGATCGTTGGGCCGTCAAGATCTACGTCGCCTGCGGCCACCCGAGCCTTTTGGATCAAGGAGTTAATCGTTCCGACGTCACGATTCGTCGGGGCGATAATCAGAGAGTGCTTGCCTTGGGCACGGTCGCCCAAGTGATCACGTACTGCCTGGTTGATGACATTGGCACGCCCACCGGAATGCACCCAGCCACGCTCGTAGAACAGATCCAGCGCTTCGGTCTTGCCTTGGCGCAACGCCAAGGTGTTCTCAGCCTGCTCGGTGTCGGCACCCATACGCACAACGGTGTCGAGTTCGACCGCGTTGGTCGTTTCACACAGCCGGGAGAAGATGCCGCCACGTCCCACGGGGCCGAGCTGTTGAGGGTCACCGACCATGCGAATAACAGCACCCGTTGCGTTAGCGATATCGGTCAATGCCGCCAAGTCTGCGGTCGTGGCCATGCCTGCCTCATCGACAAGCAGCATGTCGCCAGGGCTCAAGGAGACCGGCAGGTTCGACACATCGCCAGGCTCTACTCCGTCGTACTTTCCCTGCCACGGGTAGACCAGGCTGGCCAGCGTCATGCCGGGAGCATCGATCTCAGAGCCCAGCGTGCGTGCGGCCGACTTCTGGGCCGACAAGGCCACAACCTTATGGCCTTGCTGACGCCACACATCAGCAAGGATGGCCATAGATGTGGTTTTACCGGAGCCTGCTGGGCCGACAGCCACCGCTGTTTGCGTGCCCGTTGCCGCAAGGTGGCGAACCATCGCAGCCTGACCCGCGTTCAACGCAAAGTCGTTGGTAGCGTCGTAGCGGGCAATGGCCTGGGCGATCGCCGACTCAGGAACGGTGAAGCCCACTGGAGTGCGTGCCGATTGATCGACAACCGCTTCTTCCCGCATGACCTCGGGGGAGGTGTAGCGCTGGAAGTCCGTCGTGCGGTCGATGGGAAGGTTACTGGCCTGCAACAGCTTGTCGGGCAACTGCTGGGTGACCTCAGGGGTCAGGCTGATCGCGTGATCCTTGGCTTGTTTGAGCACCTGCGCGTGCAGATCCATCAGCTTCTCGCCAGCAGCAGGACGGTAGCCGCGTAAGGTCTGGCTCACCGCTGTGTCCAGGTGCCTGTCAGTGAAGTTGGTTCGACGCGAGCCAGCAAGCTCCACGGCTTCGGCTGCGATGGTCGCCAGGATAATCCCGCGCTCTTGTGTGCCGTATCCAGGCACTTGCAGACGGGTATCTGAGACCTGGTCGGACTTCCACAATGTGGAGTCTGAATCACGGTTGGTCACGCCACTCATCAAGGTATCCAGTGCGTGCTGGCCACCCGCCATCTCAGCGAACTCGGAGCGCCAGCGGCCGCGAAGATCGGCCAATGATGAGGCCTCTCCCTTACCCTCGCGGGTCGATAGCGTGGCCTGCTGAGAGAGCTTGTACATCAGCGCGCTCGATGGGCTCCGCCCATGGCGTGTGACGTAGTCATCCACCAACGCTTGAGTTGCCTCGGTAATGGATTGACGTCGCTTTGATCCAGCCAGGGAGAGGCTGTCGGGTACACCGTCGATCTCGTAGACCGGGATCTTTCCCTCGCCCATGCCGCGGGGAGCGAACTGCACGCCCAGAGACGCAGTGAGTTTGTCCATCAGGGTGAGGTTGTAGCGGCTTGAGGCTGTCGCAACGTGACGGAGAAGCGAGCGCCCTTCGATGGACTTCCACTTGTTCGCACTCGGATCAAAGACCTTGTTCGATACTGCCACGTGGGTGTGCAGATCAGGATCTCCGGCTCGGGTTTCAAAGTGATCAAACTGTGCGGCAATCATGCCGGATGTCTTAGTCAGCTTTCCCACACCGGAGGAGCTATCACGTGTGTAAAGTGCTGTGTCTTCTACCCAGTGAAGGGTCTCATTCACAGCGTCATGGTGTGCCTTTTCAATGGCTTCACGCACCTCGTTGCTGCCCAATGCCCACAGCATCGAGACACTCTTCACAGGGCTGAACGTCAAGTCAAAGCCACTAGTAGCTTGGCGGACGGAGTTCTGCTTTTCTCGTGCCCACGACACGACATCTTTAGGTCGTGCGTTGCGATCGCCTGTCTCCGCACGGTAGTCATCGCTCACGGTCTCTACGACCAGATCACTGCGCTCTTGCGTGGTCAAGCGACGGCCAAGTTCCTCGCGCTTGGTCTTTTCTGCGCGGTGGATCTTCTTCAGAGCCTCGTCGCCATCCGAGTAGAGGGGAAACGCGCGTCCAAGCTGGACATCCATGAGGCTTGCGCCGTCTTCCAGGAGTGCATCGGCGTCTGGATGCAGGCCTTCTCCGTAGAGCGTGGCCATCTGCTCCTCGGTGACAACGCCACCTTCTTCAACGCTGCACTCACCGAGCGAGGCGATACCAGAACCGAACCACCGTCCGGGGGGAGTTCCGCGCGACTCGTAGTAGTCAAACAGATCTGTTTTGACACTCGTCTCCTCGTCCGCAGTCGCCACAGAGTTCATCAGGTAGGCGTAACCCTCGCCTGCGTGAAGGACGTGTGCGGACATCATGGCTCTCATACTAACGCCACCTCCGCGCCCACGTATAACCCTGCGCGAAACGCGCAGATCAGACACCCTTCCCCAACAGTCAGATTTATCTGCAATCGGTGTGAGGAACTTTTTTGGCTCAAATTCTGTTGAGTCGAAAAAGTGAACTTGGCAGTTTTTCGAGGCAAGCTCGCCTTGTAAGGTTGCCGTGTTCTTTCGCTCGCTGTGATGGATAGGTCGAATGGAGTTCGGCGTATCCATCACAGCGCCTGGGCATGGCGTCAGGTTCTGACGCTGTGCCCAGCGCCATCGGCGGCTCAGATCGCGTCGTTCTCGGCGCGTGGGTGCGGTATGGTGTTGGCATGGCAACACGTAACCAGCGACAGGAAGCGCAGAAGCGCGCACGCAAGAAGCAAGAAGAAGATCGCAAGAAGCTCGAACACGAACTACGACTCAAGCGCAAGGCAACTGAAGACGCATGGGTAGCCATCATGGATGTCGACCGCGTCAAGTACGCGGCGGGCCAAGCGCTCGGTGTGCTCCTGGAGTTCGGCCAGTCTCGTGAAGATCTGATGGAAGAGTTCGATCTGTCTCGTGCAGATCTCAACGCCTTCCTCAAAGCGGAACCTGTGGACTCTGACGAGGACGAAGACGAAGCTGCCGACGGCAGCGAGTCGAGTGTTAGCGATGATGAGGAGTCTGCCTTTGAGAATGAGACCTCTGAGTCTCATCACGACTACTAGGTCGGTGCGGTCGTGGCGGCCTCGAAGCGTGAGTTGCCCGCTTTCCCTTCGCAACAAACTGTCGATGCGTTCTGGGGCAAGGTTGTCAAAGATCCAGAGGATGGGCACTGGATATTCACCGGGGCGATCAGTAGTCCCGATGGGTACGGCCGGGTGAGCTTTCGGCGCGACGGCAGGAGCATTGCGGTCTCGGCCCATCGATTTGCTCTGTGGATCAGCGGGTGCGACATCACCGACTCCGAGATGGTGGCTGAGCATCGCTGCAATGAACCATTATGTGTACGAGTCGATGATCGGCATTTGATTCCGTCTACTCGTGCGGAAAACATTCGCTATGCGTCTCTGACTCGTAGGCTGCGTGGCCCCAAAGGCGGTGCTGATACGGGGTGGAGGACGCGGTATCAGCGCTCGATTGATGTGCGTTCCGCTGTGCGTGATGGATGGAATGAGAAAGAGTACCTGGACGCTGCTCGTCCGGTGAGTAATCCGTTGGATGAACCGACATTGTTTTAGTAAATTTGAACGCATAAGTAAGACGACCACCCACACAATGTTGTGTGGGTGGTCGTCTTTCGAGTGTTAGCGGCGGTAGGTGCCGGTGTTCCAGTCGTACTGGGGGCCTGCGAGTCCGCGGGTGCTGCTTTGCATGAGTGCTCCGATGATTAAGAAGATCATTGCGGGGAAGAAGAGGAACACGAGCAGTCCTTGGAAGACGCTGTTGCGTCGTATTCCCCACCACAGTGCGGCGATAGTGACGATTATGTTGTAGATGAATAGTCCGACGATGATTTCCATGGTGGGGTTCTCCGATGTGATGGTGTGGGTGTGGTGGTCAGTATCCGCGGTCGCGCCAGTAATCGTGTGGCCGGTCAATTGCACCGGTCGGACGATCGGGGTTGTCCTGGCGGTGTTTCGCTAAGGATTTTAGGGCCATTTGGCGCCTCACGCTGATGATGGCTGCGATAGCCGCGATGGCTAAACCAATCCAGAACAGGTTTCCCGATTGGCTGAAGGCGATGAGCAATCCCAGCACGGCAATGACGCAGCAGGACACCATTGTCCGTTGCAACTGTTCGAGCACAGTGCCCTTATTGCGTTGAGCTAGATTTGCAATGGCAATAGCTATGATGGCCCCGATTCCGAGGGCGAAGAGTAGTGCGTTCATGTTTATGATCTTTCTGTGTTGTGTTGGCTGCCGCGGTGGATCGTTCGGTAGATGGTTGCTCGGTTGACGTCGAACATGTCCGCGATCTGTTGGACGGTGTGTTTCCTGCCGTCGTAGAGATCCTTGACCAATGATCTCTGTGCCGGACTGAGTTTCGGCTTGCGGCCACCTTTGCGCCCGCGTGCTCGCGCTGCTTCCAAGCCAGCCTGGGTGCGCTCGACGATCAAATCGTGTTCAAACTCCGCCAGTGCGGAGAACAAGTGGAAGATCAATCGGCCGCCAGCAGTCGTGGTGTCGATGTTCTCCTGCAAGGACTGAAACTCGATCTTGCGAGCGTTGAGCTCTTCGACTTGCTCGATGAGATGTTTAATCGATCGGCCTAGCCTGTCAAGCCTCCAGACCACGAGGGTGTCGCCCTCGCGGGCATAATCGAGCAGCCGGGTCAGCTCGGGTCTCTCGGCAAGCACCCCGGATTTGGTGTCGGTGAAGATTTTGGTGCAGCCGTGGTTCTCCAGGGCGTCGATCTGAAGGGATGCGTCTTGATCTTTGGTGGAGACGCGCGCGTAGCCCAGTAGTGCCATGGCCACTCCCCTCTGGTTGTTTCGTAACCCGTTAACTCGGGTTCAAAGTCAGCATACATTGTGCAACACGATTATGCGACACTTTGGCCTGCGGCTGAAGCTTCTCGTTGCTCGGTATGCAAACTGTCGCAAAACTGGTCGTTTGTGCAACATCGTCAGAACAGCCCGACGTCGGTAGATCTCCGCGTAAAGTTTCAACATTGTTGAACTACTCACCCCCAGGAGCTCATCCATGCCCACCCCGCCTTCGTCGGAAGAATCCGAACCTCTATCTTTATGGCGCGCGCTAGTTGCGTTGGCGTCAACATTTCTGTTTAGCCACTTTCTCTCTGCGGTAACCCGATCGTCACACTCGTCCACTGTGACGCCACCCGCGGCCCGCCCCGATAAGCTGCAAAAGAGTCTACATAAACCAAGCCCCAGGAATCGCGACAACTTTGCCCTCGGGGTCGCTTTGATATTTCCCCTGAGCTTTCTGCTCGGAACACTGATCGCCCACGAGACGTTTTCTACTGCCAGAGATCTCTGGATGGTGGCGCTGGTGTGCATAGTGCCGATCGTGACCATACCTGCCCTATGGTTTGATGCCCGCCGTCTAGACGGCGGGCTACCGCGAGAAGTCAACCAAAAAGTCATGGAAGTTGGGGCGGCAGCCCTGCTCGCCTTTGCTCTGCTTTTGTTCTCCAACCCCGAAACCAATCCCAAATCTGATGAGCCTTCTAATTCCACCAATGCAACCGTCGAGTGCAAGGCACAGATCAAAAAGAATGCGGTCGTAGAAGCTCTCGACTGCACGGAAGTTAAGACCGAATCGAAGGAGACAACAAAGATGGCCATGGATCTCCTACTGATTGTTTCAAACTTGAAAATCGCCGACGCAGGCTGGACATACTTCCTTTCAAGAAAGAGCAAAAAAGATCCTAAAACAGCAGGTTAAACCATATTTTCAGCTTGTTTCGCCGGTAGTCTTCCGGTAGAATAAGAGTATAGAAACAAGCCGTTAAGCATGAATTGAGGAACCGATTATGACTGTTGTTGACTACAGCACTTTGCGTGGTGTTGAGGGCTACAAAGCTGCGTTCCCTAACGCATTGCGTGGCCTGGAGGGCAAGCGTCTACGCACTGTCGTGGAGGCCGTGCACAGTGGTGTCCTCGAGGGCTGGAGGCCTACTGAAGAGAACGTCGCGGACATCGTTGGGCCTCGAGAGCATGGTCAAATGACGCCTGAGCGAGCGCAGGCGATCTGCGATCGAGTGCGTGCTCGCCGCGCGCGCAGCAAGTAGATCCCCCGTGGCAGGAAATGCCGCGTGGGATCGTTTTTTCTATCCCGGCACACATGTTCTCCAGAACAAGTTCAACGAGCGTGATGAAGATGCACTCGCCGAGATGGAATATGAGATCACCGGCGAGATTTACGAAGACCTCATCTCTGGGGACATCCCAATTGAAGGTGCCACGGCGCAAGAAAAGCTCCAATTTATTCATGGATCTCTCCTCGGAAGTATTTACGACTGGGCGGGGCAGTTCCGCGATGTGAATATGAGCAAAGGTGGCCACTCATTTGGTGACGAGGCCAGCATGGGAATGTATATGCGCCAGCTCCAGGGCAAGATCAACCGCACTCCCTGGAACGACCTGGATCATTCCGCCACGGTGGATCAGCTCGCGGCCATTCACACCGATCTGAACTTTGCCCACCCGTTCCGAGAAGGAAACGGGCGGGCATCTCGCGTGTTCATGACCGATCTGGCCGCTGAGCATGGCGTGGAGTTGGATTTTTCCCTCGTCGGTGATGAGCAGTGGAACCAGGCCTCGGCCGATACATTTCTCGACCCTTACGGGCTCAACCTCACAGCTGAACCACTCAAAGAGATCTATAGAGAGATTGCATCCCCACGGGAGGAGGCCGACTCGCTGGATCACCAACCTGAAGCTGATGAGATGGATGACGAGCTGAGTGCGGCGATGCAGTTCGGTGATGATGCTTACGGCGCCGATTCCGTTGGTGATGCTTTGGGCTATCAGGGAGGGCACGTCAGCCTTGATGACTACGGCATTGATGGTGCCGTAGATTACGGCAGCTCGAACGATCAGGGGCTTGACCGGTAAGGTTGCCTGCATGAAGGTGATGGACGCACATGAGCGATGAGGATCTATACCGCGAGCTAGAGGCGATGGCCACCCGTGGTGCCCGTCTCGAAGCTGAGCAAACAGAGTTTGCTCGTGCGCGTCACCAGTTGGTGATCAAGTCCGTGGCCGCGGGTATGCCCAAGCGCGAGGTGGCGCGCCGGATCGGTCTGTCTCGAGACTCTATTTATCGCATCCTAGAGAGTGCATCGGCAGTTTCTACGCCTGGCGAGGACGGATCGGAATAAGGATCTGCCCGTCGTCGTCCTGGTGCTCATCGCGTTCAGGATCGACCTCGTATCCTGCTGATTTCAGCATTCTTTGATAGCCCGTGGCTTTCTTCTTCCCTCCGGCCGTATCGGGGTATATCTCTGCCACCAACATGCGTGCCCCATTGAGTTGCCGGTGCAGCTCGACCTTGGGAGGCAAGCGCTTGGATTCAATGCGCGCCCAGTCCACTATCGGTGCGTAAACCGCCTTTTTTCCACGGTCAATCTCTCGAAGAGATTCTGGGTTGTTGTAGACATCTCCGGTCATCCAGTCTTGGCCGTTGTTGATCTCCCCGGCAAGTTGATTGGCGTAGTGATGGATCGCTGCTTCAACGAACGCTGATTGGGTGATCTCGGCGATTGTGGCGGCAAGTCCTTGTCGTGCGGCGGTCATGCGGGCCACTGCCACGGTGTCGAGCGTGAGCTGTACTTTGGTTCCCTGTTTACTCATCGGTGCTCTCCTCCTCGTTACGTGCAGGCTGGTGGACAGCGGTGAGCAGTCCACAGCGACGCTTCCATGCTGCGCGTTGGGCGGTTCCTTGTTCGACCATCAGGGAGAACAGATCGCCTTCAGGCGCTTCACGGGCCACCTGTGTCAGATAGGTGGCCATGCTGGCGAAGTTCCGACGGTAAGACTCGGCAAGTACCTGGTCTGCATAGTGCACAACCTGGCTTGGTAGTGCCCCAAGCCCTGCAATTGCCACGAGCAGTGGCGTGTAGACGTCAGACGGAAGTTTCATTGCATTGGCGGCCATGCGTCCAGCGAGGGCGGCGGGGGTGATCAGCCCATCTTCATTCATTTGCGCGCGCATCAGCTTAAAGATTTCCCCATGGGCTGGCTTACGGAAGTCTTCGGCCTGGAGATAGTTCAAAACGATGGCCACATCGCCTGTGGGAGTGGAGTCGACCCACATGAGGCCGCAGAGCAGCAAGGCTTCCGGGTCAAGGCGTGCCTCGTAGCGTGCTGCATATTCCTGGGACTCGTCGACTTGGTCGGATGAGCGGAGAACGTGTGCGGGCTCGGCGGTCATGGCGATCCTTCTGTTGGGGAGTGTCAGTGGTTAAGCAGTGAGTCGGTCAGGTCGGAATCCTGCGAACGTCTCCCCTGTTGGAGAAACGACAACGGGTAGTTGCTGAAGTCCCTGTGCTCGGAACTCTTCCAGCCGTTCTTCAACGTCTCGCACCTCGAACTGGAGGTGCTTCTTTTCCAAGACACGGACGGTGGTTTTGCAGGCTTGGCATCCAGGGCGGGAGTAGACGATGAACACGGTGGTGATCCTCTCTGTGGCGTTAAGTCCATCCTATACCAAATAGCCATGTTATGCAATGCCAAAAGGTACATTTAGTAAAAAGTTTTTGCCCTTATGAGCTGGGTATATGGGTACGTTTGTGGGGTATTGGGGTGTCCCCGATCATTGCCGATACAACCTTTTATTGTGCAGTCTTTCCGAGGAGGTTCCATCGTGGATGAGTCGATCCCCCTTTTCCCTCATCCCTGCCCAAGAAGGCAACGAGGCAGGGCGTGTTAGCCCTGCCTCTAGGTCGTCGTCCAGGCCGTGGCCATGGAGTGGTTAGCGATTTAGATCTCGATGATGACCGCACATGCCGTGATAAATACGTTGGGGTTGAAGAATGCGGTGTTTCCGATCGTTCTCATTTGTGTGCCATCGAGCTCTTTCCAAATGTCCTCGGCAGCCTGATGCGAAATGGTCTGCTCTCCGATCATGGCGCGTGCCTCACGCCTGATGTCTGCGGTGGTGTGGCGGGTGTCGATGACTGCAAATTCCATCGTGTAACCAAAGGTGGTCTGCATCCAGATCTCAAACGCTTTGATGTCTTGCTCTTGTTGCGTGGTGATTGCCATGGTGTCCTCCGTGGTTGTGAATCGGTGACCCTGTGCCACCCTTGCTCTCCTCCTCGTTTTTCGCCCGAGAAGGCACGAAGTGCCGATTAGTGCGCGACGCGCAGTGCAAGTCCTGGAACCGGAGAAAGGAGAACAAGTTTTCCCACGAAATAAGCGCAGGCCGCCAGGCCGGAGCGCGTGGGACAAAGTTTTCGGGATGAATCCGGCTCACCACAGGTGAGCAGGACTTGCGCGCAGCGGAGCGCACGTACAATTGCCGAAGGCTTCTCGGGTCGAAAAACGAGAACCACACCCCACACAGTGGGGTGTGCATCAGCATCAGCACGCGGCGGAACGCCGCGGGATGATTCC
>NZ_JADGIT010000011.1:0-42046 GCF_015233855.1 Corynebacterium sp. ED61
GCATGTTCCAGATTTTCCCATCTACTCAGACGGAACAAAACCTGGGGCACTTCAGGCTGCCACCAAGGTGTATTCCTCTGCGGCGTATTGGGTGGCTGCGTTCACTGCCATTGCGTTGGCTTTTATCCCGAAGTTCGGGGCTGCCATCTTGACGATTCCAGTCGGTGTATTGGGTGGGGCAACGATCGTCTTGTACGGAATGATTGGGCTGCTGGGAGTGCGCATTTGGCAGGACAACAACGTTCGTCTCACGGATCCAGTCAATCTCACAGCGGCATCCGTCGCCATCATCGCCGGCATTGGAAATCTAACGTTGACGGTAGGCAGCGTTCAGCTGGAGGGCATTGCGTGGGGTTCGGTTGGCATCATTGTGGGCTATCCAGTGATGCGTTGGCTTTACGATCACGTGGGGGAAGGCCGATACGTCAATACGGCACGCGCGGAATAGTCGTGGTGGCGACTGCTGAATACCGGGTGGCTACTTTTTAGCGAAGGCTACAGAAACTCCAGCATTCTCTAGTGCGGCGACGTAGGACTCGTGTGGTTGTAGGTCAGTGACAACGGTGCTGATGTCTTCAATAGCAGCGAAGCTGACTAAGTAATCCAGCCCGAACTTTGTGGCATCTACGAGGGCTATGACGTGCTCGGCGTGTGTGACCATGGCGCGTTTCACAGCGCCCTCTTCTTCATCAGGGGTGGAGAGCCCGTGATTTAGGGTAAGAGCGTTGGTGCCTACAAATGCCACATCAGCTCTGAGAACTGCGATGGTTTGGGTGGCGATATTGCCTACGACCGCTTGCGCCTGTGGGCGTACTTTGCCGCCGAGAAGCTGGATATCGAAGTATTCGGAATCTGCCAGAGTTTTGGCGATGGGTAGTGAATTCGTGATCAGCTTGTAGGGAGGAACATAACCGCTGGTAGGGGCGTGGGGGATGCTCTCTAGTCCCGAGGTGGCGAGAGCTTCTGCCATGAGAGCGGTAGTGGTTCCTCCGTCGAGAAACAAGGTGCGGCCAGGAGGCGGAAGTAGCTCGAGAGCTCTGCGAGCAATACGCCGTTTAGCGTCGAGCGCAGATTGGGCGCGCGATTCGAATGGGGTGAATTCCGTGCGGTAGTTCTGTGACGGGACCGCGCCACCGTGTACTCGGCGAATTCCGCCTTGTGCATCGAGTGTGGCCAGGTCGCGCCGAATTGTTTCTGCCGTGACGCCAAACTTCTCCGCGAGCTCAATTACCGTGACGCGACCCTTAACGGCGGTCAACGACAATATTTGCCGGCGACGTTCAGTGGACCGCAACGGCATGGGCGGACGACCTTTCTCCTAGGGCTAATCGATTACCTCGTCTAGATCTTACGGAGGACGGCGACGACCTTGCCCAAGATCTCCGCCTCTTCAGCAGGAATTGGTTCGAACAGATCGTTGTGGGGGAGCAGCCACAATCCGTCTTCGTTCTTGTGCCATTCCTTAACGGTGGCGTCTCCATCAATCATCGCGGCCACAAAATCGCCCAGTTCTGCGACCTTTTGGGACTTGACGACGACCCAGTCTCCATTGAAGATGCCGGCATCTCGCATGGATTCACCGACAACCTGCAGGAGGAAAAGTTCTCCACTGCCCACGAGTTCATTTGGGAGGGGGAAGACCGCTTCTACGTTTTCCTCAGCCAATATCGGAGAACCAGCGGCGATCTGACCGACGACGGGAACATACGAGGCTTCAGGGCGCGCATCACTGGCTTCAGTGGCGTTTTCGCTTGGCTTAGACCGTCCTGGGGATGATTCATATCCGCGAATATCAACTGCACGCGGCTTCTTGTCTTCTCGGCGAAGCAGCCCCTTCTCCTCGAGCTGGGTCAAGTGATAGGACACCGACGAAGTGGACTGCAGACCAACGGCCTCTGCAATTTCGCGGATGCTTGGGGGGTAGCCACGCAGCACCTTGGAATCAGTGATGACTTCTAGAATGCGCCGCTGGCGCTCACTGAGAGAATCGCGACCCTTTCCCTTGGCGCTTGCCGCCTTATCTGCTGCGGACTTACGGGGTCGGCCTGGCTTGCGGCGGGCCTCGGGTGCGACGGGCTGCTCATCTCCGGCGGAAGAAAGTGGACTCATGTGTGCTCCTTGAAGATTTCGACGTGGTTCTCACCCTACCTCATCAACGTCACTTAGTCTGGTTCATCTGTTCGAAAAAGCTTGGAAAATGAATGGACAGTTTAGAACGGGCGTGCTATTTTTCCATTAAGGCATGAAATCGAACGTTCGTACCAAAGGCGTTCAGTGTTCGATTAAATCCACTCTGGTTGTCTAGCCGGTGAGTTTAATGATCTTCGTGCCTGTTCGGATGGCTCGCAGGTAGTCGATGGCCGCACTGGTCGTGAGAATTACATGCGTGAGCTAGCCGAAGTGGCAAATGCATGAAATCACCGAGGTTTGTCCTCATGACGATTGTTTGAGAAGAAAGAAGGCCAATATGACTACTGCGCTGACTCGCCCGGATTCCCGTTCTGTTCGTACTGCACGTGCAGAGCGTATCGTGTCGTCGATCCCCGCACAGAGCGGTTCTACCATCAGTCCACCTCGGGAATCTTTCACGGACCTTCTTGTTCCGAAAGTTCCTGAATCCACGCAGCGTTCGAACACCCATGGGCAGGGAAGGGCGATCGTTCCTTCACGAGCGCGTGTTCGTAGGAGCGAGCGTCTGGTGGAAGATTCTTCTGCAGCGTTCGATAACGCATCATCTAGGTTCTTGGAACGATGGACGCAGAATGTAGAGAAGTTCGTTACCTCTCCAGGTGGTATGTCCCTTTCGGTGGGGACCATGGTTCTGACTATGGGTTTGAGCCCGCTATTCCTTTAAACGCTGCATCGGGACTAGCATGAGTGGCGTGCTGTGCCCTTCTTGTAGTTCCCAACAGTCGCGTGTAGTTGATTCCCGAACCGTGGAAAGCGGTGTCGCGATTCGCCGTCGTCGAGAATGTCTCGAATGTGAAACCCGTTTTACCACCGTGGAACGCTCCGTTTTGCTGGTTACTAAGCGCAGCGGGGTGACTGAAGAATTTAGCCGCGAGAAAATGATCAAAGGCGTTCGCCGGGCATGCCAGGGTCGTGATGTGTCAGATGATGCACTTAAGAGACTGGCCCACGAAGTAGAGCAGAACGTTCGCGCTGTTCACGGTTCACAAGTGCAGGCCAACCAAATTGGCCTCGCGATTCTGGAACCTCTAAGGAACCTGGATGCAGTGGCCTATCTCCGCTTCGCCTCTGTGTACAAGTCCTTCGATAGCGCAGAGGATTTTGAGCAGGAGATCGAATCACTCCGCGCTCACCGCGCCCGTAGCTAGCTAAGATGCAGAGCTCAGCACTGAATCTTCCGAGGCCTTGAAGCACAACCCCTAGCGAATCTTGTCGAGTGCCTTCTTAATCCTCTGGACAGATACCGAGCGTGCGGTACCCAAGTTTTGCGCAAACAAGCTGACCCTGAGCTCTTCAATCATCCAGTGGATCTCCTTGATCTGCGGAGAAGCCGCTCGCGCCTCAGGCAATCTATCCAGGGTCTTAGCCAGGTATCTTTCCGCGTCTAAGACTTGCCCGTCCAGCACTTCTTCCTTGTCCGGATCAGTCTCCATCAGGTCCAACCTGGCCTGCATGGCAGCCACGTACCGCGGAACATGCCTAAGTTGAGCAACCCCATGGCGCGCCACGGCATGAGATCCCACATAGAAATCCAGTTGCTGACGCATTGCCTCTATGGGCTCGCCACTCCACTCCCTTAGTTCCTCGGCCATGTCCGCAACCGCCAAAACTGCAGGTGCAACTTCCACCACAGCCTTTCGGACCCCAGTGGCACCCTGCTTCCGAGCAATGTTAATGACTTCTGCGCACCGGTCTGGATCTCGAATAACTGGTCCGTGCTCCTGCAAAATACTCTTGCACGTCACGGTGACAAGATCTTCCAACAGTGAGTCAAAGCCCACATACGGGAAATTCTCCAACGCAACGCGCTGTCGCAGCGGCAGGCCTTTGAGCATCTGTGCGCGCGAGACGGCTACCGTCTTCGTCATCATGGTCAAAACCGTCTTGAACTGCTGTGCAGCAGCCGCTTGCGGCGTGGGGAACGCTCGTAACACCACGCCCTTGTCCACGGAGACGATCGCGGGGTAGGCCACCACAGTCTGCCCATCGACGATGGTTTCTACCGTCTCTGGAACCGTCCCTATGTTTTCTGCATCCCAGTTGGCGGCGCGGGCCAGCACACCGCCAGTGGCAGCACCGCCGCGTCCTGAAGCGTTGCGTCCGCCAGGTTTACCCTGCGCAGAATTCTTATCTCGACCATTCCCGGACTTAGTCTTATCGCCACTTTTCGGCCTTCCGTGGCGACCATGAGAAGCTGCGTCGGCGGGATCGGGCGCATCAGATCCAGAACCCAGGCTGCGGGCTGCGGCTTGCGCAATAGCGTTGGTGACCTGAGAGGTGAGTCGCTGTTGGAGCGCAGCGACGTCGCGGTCCTGATCCACCACATGGCCTCGTCGATCAATGGCAGCCACGTTCATCCGCAGGTGGGATGGCACCTTGGACCAATCAAAGTCCGATGCGGAGATTCCACTGCCACCAAGTGACCGAAGCGCATCAGCCAGCGCTGCATCGATGGCTCCGTCGAAAGGCGTCATACGTTGCAGTGCGTGTTCCGCGAAGTCCGTAGCGGGCACCACGCTCCTGCGTAGTGGCTTGGGCAAGCTCTTAATCAGCGATACACACAGTTCCTTGCGCAGCCCGCTGACCAGCCACTGCGTGGCTTGGGAATCGACCGTAGCCAACAAGGGAAGTGGCACGCGCATGGTGATTCCGTCACGCGGGTCTCCCGGCTGGAAGACATAGCTGAGTTCGAACTCTAAGCTGCCCTGCTGCCACACGTCAGGGAACTCGTGGGCGGCTGTCGCCCCCTCAGCGGATTCGATTAGCGCATCGGCGGAAAAGTCCAGCAAACCGGCGTCGGTATGACGGGCCTTCTTCCACCACGCGTCGAAATGCCGAGCTGAGGTGACAGAGGCAGGGATCCGGGAATCGTAGAACCGGAACAGAGTGTCGTCGTCGACAATAATGTCCCGCCTGCGGGCCTTGTCTTCCAACAAGCTGGCCTCGTTCAACAACTCCTGGTTGTGATGGAAGAACTTGTGGCGCGTGGTCCAATCGCCTTCCACCAGGGCATTTCTGATGAACAGTTCGCGCGCCAGTGGTTTGTCGATTCGTCCCAGGTTGACGGTTCGGTCCGCAACCAGCGGCAATCCGAGCATCAAGACCTTTTCGTGGACCATCGCTGCGCCGCGAGAGCTAGACCAATGTGGTTCGGAATGCACAGTCTTGGTCATGTGTGGCGCGATGGTTTCCACCCACGCAGGATCAATTGGACCGGCCGTGCGCGCGAAAACCTGGGAGGTTTCCACCAGTTCGGCAGCCATGACCCACTGCGGTGGTTTTTTGGACAGCTGGGAACTGGGGTGGATGACGAAGTGCGTATTGCGCGTGCCAGTGAACTGCTTGGAGTTGCCTTCCCGCATGCCAATATTAGTCAGCAGGCCGGTGAGTACTGATTTGTGCACCGCGTCTTCATGGATGTTTTCTTCGTCGAAGTCCATGTCGCGCACGTGGGCAATGTTGGGGATGCTCCACGAGAGTTCCTGGATGACTGTCAGCAGCTGGCGCACCAAATCCATCCATTCGCGAGAGCGCATGTAGTGGATGAATTCGCTCTGGCAGAGCTTGCGGAACTGGTTGCCGCTGAGTTCCCGACGATTGTGCTGCAGGTAGTTCCAGAGCTTGAGCACGCTGATGAAGTCCGAGTCCGCACCGAAGCGGGCGTGCAGCTGGTCCGCCTTGCCTTGGTGTTCGAGCGGACGTTCCCGCACATCCTGAATGCTCAAGGAGGCCACAATCACCGCGACTTGTTCCAGAACGTTGTTGTGGTGGGCTGCCTCGAGCATGCGTGCCAACCGAGGATCGGTGGGAATGCGAGCCATATCGCGGCCAGTTTGGGTTAGTTGTTGTTGCCCGCCGGCCTGGTGCTTTTTTCCCGACGCCACCTTCAGCGCGCCCAGCTCGTGCAACAGCGCCACACCATCGCGGACGGACTTCTTATCGGGAGCTTGGAGGAAGGGAAACTCGTCGATATCCCCGAGACCCAGTGCGATCATGGAAAGAATGACGCTGGCCAGGTGCGTGCGAAGAATTTCCGGGTCGGTGAACTCCGGGCGAGCGTGGAAGTTTTCTTCCGAGTACAGGCGGATGGCGATGCCGTCTGCGGTTCGGCCACAGCGGCCGGATCGCTGCGTTGCACTAGCTTGGCTGATCTCTTCGACTGGGAGGCGCTGGACTTTTGTGCGGTGGGAGTAGCGGGAGATGCGTGCCAGGCCGGTATCCACCACGTAATGAATGCCGGGCACGGTCAGCGAGGTCTCCGCAATGTTGGTAGCTAGCACGATGCGTCGCTTACCACCAGGGGAGAAGACTCGATGTTGCTCGGCGTTGGAGAGTCTGCCGAATAGCGGGAGTATGTCGATCTGCTCGCCCCGGTTGTGGGGGAAGGCGGCGTGTAAGGCGTCTGCGGCATCGCGGATCTCTCGTTCTCCAGAGAAGAAGCAGAGGATATCGCCGGGGCCAGTCCGCACGAGTTCGCGGCAGGCTTCCACGAGACCGTCGAGAGGATCGACTTCCGTTTCCGTAATCTCGCCAGTCTTGTCGTTGAGATGCTCGCGAACCAGCGGCCGGTAGCGAACTTCCACCGGGTAAGTGCGACCGGACACTTCGATGATCGGCGCGGGCTTTCCTGCAGCATCGCAGAAGTGCTCTGCGAATGCCTGGGGGTTGATGGTCGCGGAGGTGATGATCAGTTTGAGATCCGGGCGCTTGGGTAGCAACTGCTTGAGGTAGCCCAAGAGGAAGTCGATGTTGAGGCTGCGTTCGTGGGCTTCATCGATGATGAGTGTGTCGTAATCACGCAAGAGCCGGTCGCGTTGAATCTCATTGAGAAGCACACCGTCCGTCATGAGCTTGATGGCGGTGGACGAACTGATGTTGTCATCGAAGCGGATCTTGTAGCCCACCAGCTTTGCGTTCTCTGAACTGGAGGAGGTGAGTTCTTCATCGATACGCTCCGCGACGCTGCGGGCGGCGATACGGCGAGGTTGAGTATGACCTATGAGCTGGGAACGTCCACGACCGAGCTCGAGGCACATTTTCGGAATCTGGGTGGTCTTGCCGGATCCAGTTTCGCCCGCGATGATGACCACCTGGTTTTCAGAGATCGTCTTCATGATCTCTTCACGCCGCTCGCTGACCGGCAGTTGATCCGGAAAGCTAATGGGACCAATGGTGCGCACGGGGCGTGAGGGGCGGGACGAGCGACCTCTCCGACGTTTACGACGTTGGGGACCGGACGTGCCGCGGGGGTGTCCGTCATGTCGTGGTTTGTCGCTATTGGGGGTACTCACCAAAAAGATTCTAACAAGTGGCCTGCGGGCTTCTTCATTTCCGCCCCACGCTCGACTCTCGTTTGTTTAGTATTGCCTAGCTAATGAATATCTAATTCGAAGAAAGTGAACGACGCTGATGGTTAAAGACACCATGGGGCAGTCCCGCACGCACACCGAAGCCACTCTGGCTCAAGCCACCGAGGTAGCGGGAAGCGTGTTCAATTCCCCGTTTTCCCGCCGCATCTTTTTCGCTGGGATGGCCGCAATCAGCGGCAGCGTGCTGTGGTCTTCCATCTCCCAAAGAGCCGCCGGGGCGCAATCTGGAGGATCCCTCGAAGTTGGCCGTGGCATGGCAGACATGACTGGAGAGCCGTGGGGCGCGGGAATGAATGGGTATGCCGTGCTGGAGCAATCGTCCATTGGGCTACAGCGTCGTCAATATGCACGTTCGTTCATCTTCGTGGACCCCGATAGCGGGCAGCGAGTGGTGCACTGCACAGCGGATGTGGGCCTGATGTTTCAGTCCATTCACCTAGAAGTGTTGCGGCGGTTAAAGGCAAAGTTCGGCGACTTGTACGGCCAGCACAACGTGCTGCTGCACGCCCAGCACACGCACATTGCCCCGGGTGGTACCTCTGCCCACCTCATGGTGGACATCACTGTGGGCGGATTCCGTCCCATCACTTTTGAGGCCAACGTCTCAGGCATTGTAGATTCCATCGTGCGTGCGCATGACGATATTCAGCCCTCAGACATCACCCTGTCCCGTGCCGAGGTGCATAACGCCAGCGTGAATCGCTCACGAGAGGCCTTCGACAAGAACCCGCAGGAAGACAAAGACGTATTCCCGGAGGGCATCGATCCAGCGGCAACAACGCTGCGCATCCATCGTGGTGACAAGACCGTGGGCTTTATCAACTGGTTCGCTGTGCACCCCACGAGCAACGGACACACGTACCGTCACGTCGGTACAGATAACAAGGGCTATGCCGCATGGGCCACCGAAGAAGCGCTCGGCGTGGATCACCAACATCCAGAGAATGCTACATTCGTAGCCGCATTCGCCAATTCCTCCCCAGGAGACATCACTCCAAACCTCGGGCTCACGCCTGATAGTGGACCGGGAGTCAACTCCATGGACTCCGCGCGCATCATCGGCGAGCGGCTGATGGGTGGCATCGCGGGATCCAGCGACATCCCCGGAATCTCTGGTGGAGGGGTCAGCGGCATCTATCGGTGGATGGACATCTCAAACCAGCAGGTCGACGGAAAATGGACCCCGGATGGCAAACCGGGCAAGACCAGCCCGGCCATCCTCGGCGCCGCCTTTGCCGCGTCCTCGCAGGAAGACGGCGGTGGCGAACCTCTGCTGGGCTTCCAAGAGGGTGAGCGAGGCGGCACACCGTGGGTCGAGCAAGTGGGCAAAGTCGTGGTTCCTCCGCAGATGCATGAGATCCATGATCCGAAAGAAATGTTGCTTCCCGTCGGCTTCATCCCCGGCATGCTGCAGCAGGTCTTCCCGTTCTACATTCATCGGATCGGTGGACTCGTGCTCATCTCTCACGGATTTGAGGCCACTATCGTGTCTGGACTGCGGCTGCGCCGAGTGGTTGCCGAGGCTTTGAATGTGCCCTTGGACACGGTCATTTCCCAGGGATACGTCAACTCTTACGGGCACTACGTCACCACTCCAGAGGAGTATTCCACTCAGAACTATGAAGGTGGAGCCACCGCCTTCGGAAGGAACCAACTCCCAGCGATGCAACAGATTTTCCACGATCTGACGCAAGCCATGCACGAAGGCAAAGAGGTGCCAGTAGGTGGCCCGGCCGGGGATCTCACGGGACATATCCCTCCTGCACCGGGAGCCAACCCGTGGATGGACATCGCTCCCTTCGGCAAGAAGTTTGGCGATATCGTGCAACAGCCGGGCGTGGTGACGTCGGGAAACAGCGCCACCGCAAAATTTGTGGGCGCCAACCCAAACAACAACCTGCGCCACGGCGAAGGGTATTTGACCATCACCGATGAGGACGGCGCAGTGGTGGCCAACGATTCCAGCGAATCCACGCTCATTACCTTCGCGAACTCGTGGGGGAGTACCACCGTCACCGTCTCGTGGAATACCGCAGAGATGAAGCCAGGCAAGTACGCCTTGAGCTTCCGTGGTGATTCCAAGTCCATTGGCGGGCAACTCACGCCATATGAGGCGAAAACTACCATTACCGTGGTCTAACGCTTAGGTAGGGTGAAAGGGTGGTTTATAAAGACTTTCGGCCGACCTTCGCCCAGCTGCGAACTTTCGCGATCATCGCGGAGTTCAAGCATTTTGGTGCGGCAGCGCGACACTTGGGCATTTCCCAACCCTCGCTGTCGCAGGGGCTCGCGGCGTTAGAAACCGGACTGGGAGTGCAGCTCGTGGAACGCTCCACGCGCAAGGTGATCATCACACCCATCGGCAGAACCCTGTTGCCGTTTGCCCAGGCCACGCTGGAAAGCCTCGATGCGTTCGTGGGGCAGGCCCGCGGCGCACAAGGCGGACTGGTGGGGGATCTAATGGTGGGAATCATCCCGACCATCGCCCCATACCTGCTGCCGCATTTGCTGGGCCGGCTTCCCGAGGCCGCGCCGGAGCTGCAGCCGCAGATCGTGGAAGACAGAACTCACGCGCTGGAGGAGGGCTTGCGTTCCGGAAATCTGGAAGTAGCGGTACTCGGCGGTTCTGTGGATAGCACCACTTTTGATTCCATCGAGCTCTACGACGAAGAATTCGTGCTTGTGGTTCCGTACGATTCCCCGCTGGCGGGACGAACAGATTTGGCGCTCAGCGAGATCGCCGGGGAAAACATTCTTTTACTTGACGACGGACACTGCCTGACAGACCAAGTGGTGGACATTTGCCACGCGGTGGATATCCCTGTGGATCCCCGCACGGCGTTGACTCGAGCGGCCAGCCTGACCACCGTGATGCAACTAGTGGCGGCTGGTTTTGGAGCCACGCTGGTTCCCTTGAGCGCAGTGGCCGCTGAATGCCGCCGCCCACACCTGGCGTTTGCTCGCTTCGCCGGTGGAGCACACACCGCGAGCCGCTCCGTGGTTCTGGCGTTTCGTGCGAGCACCACGCGAACCAGTGACTACGCGGAGTTAAGCGAAATGCTCACAAGCGCGTATCGGGACGCGGAGGCGGAAAGCCACGAATTTCTCGAATCCCATGGTTTGGCGCGCTAGTTCCACAGGCTGCTAGCCCTGGATTATGCGCAGCGCACGCAATCGCACTTCGCCAGCTTCATCGGTAGCTGCGAGGTCAACCTCTCCCTCGAAAGCCCAACCGTGGTCCTTCTCTGGGTCATCTAAGGTTTGCCGGACCAACCACAGGTTGTTGTCTGGCCCATCCCAGCCTTGACCGCGTTGGATGCGGATCATCGCGCCCGAACGCGCATCAGCATCGAGTCCGAGGTCGGCGTACTCCTCGAAGTAATCGTCCATCGCAGCGGGCCACTCTGGTGGGGAATCCATATAGTCGTCCAATGCAGCCAGCGTGTTTTCGCGCTCGAAGGCGAACAGCTCCACGTGCCTGAAGAACAAGTTGCGCACCATAGTCGTCAAGGCACGCGGGTTGGAGGACAGCAAGGACGCATCTTCCACGCCAAATGCGATCTCAGCCACTTGCTCTTCGGTGAGCGGCGTATCTTCGTCGCCCATCGTCGCCCACTCTTCGATGAGTGAGGAGTCCACCTGTCGGATCAGCTCGCCAAGCCACACGATGACGTCTTCCAACTGCTCCGTGCGGTGCTTGGCGGGCACAGAGTGATCGAGTGTCTTCCATGCATCCGTGAGATAGCGCAGCAGCACGCCTTCGGACCGGGCCAGGCCATAGGTGGCAATGAAGTCTGAGAACGTCATCGCCTTCTCAATCATGTCCCGGACGATGGACTTCGGGCTGATATCGAAATCTCGGGCCCACGGGCTGCCTTCACAAAACATCTCGAAGGCATTTTCGAGGTGCTCTTCCAAGGGCTTGGGCCACGTGACTTCTTCCAGCAGCGCCATGCGTTCGGTATAGTCCACGCCTTCGGCCTTCAGCGCTGCGATTTCTTCGGATTTCGCGGCCTTCATCTGGGCGGTCAGAATCTGTCGCGGGTCATCCAGCACGGCTTCGAACGTGCTGATGATGTCCATCGTGTACGTGTCCGATTCGGGATCAAGAAGATCTAATGCGGCCAAGGCAAAGGGAGACAGTGGCTGATTGAGAGCAAAATTGACCGGCATATCCTCTGTCAGCCGCGCGTTCTTTCCGGTCGGAGTCTGTGGGTCGTCGTATTCTTCGACGACGCCAGCCCACAGCACGCCACGGTAGAGCTCGATGATCCGGTGAATGGAGGCGTTTTGCTTCGTCCGCGTATCGTGATTGCCACGAATGAGGTGACGCAACGCGCCATATGTCCATTCGGGACGTGCCACGACGTTCAACAGCATTGAGTTGCTGACGTGGAATTGGCTGATCAATTCCTCGGGCTCTGCGGTGGTCAGGCGTTCAAATGTCTTTTCCGACCACGTCGCACGGCCCTCCGGGGCGGCCTTCTTGCGAAGCTTCTTTAGCTTCGCCGGATCGGTGCCCGCACGCTGACGGAGACGGAAGTTTTCCACCTCGTGCTCGGGCGCCTGAACCACCACGGTTCCCTGCGTGTCGTAGCCCGCGCGTCCGGCACGTCCGGCGATCTGGTGAAATTCGCGGGACTTCAAGATGCGATGTCGGATACCGTCGTACTTCGCCAGCTCGGCAAACAACACCGTGCGGATGGGCACGTTGATGCCCACGCCGAGGGTGTCTGTACCGCAAATGACCTTGAGCAGGCCCTGTTGAGACAGTCTCTCCACCAGGCGACGATACTTCGGCAACATACCCGCGTGGTGGATGCCGATACCCTTGCGCAGCAGCTTAGACAGCACCTTGCCGAAGGCGGACGTAAAGCGGAAATCACCGATCGCCTCGGCAATCTGTTGCTTCCGTTCGGCATCGATCATCGACACGCTGGTCAGCGCCTGGGCGTGCTCGGCAGCCTCTCGCTGGGTGAAATGCACGATGTAGATCGGGGCGAGGCCTGCGTCGAGAAGACTCTCCACCGTCTCGTGGATCGGCGTGTAGACGTACTGGAATTCCAGGGGGACAGGGCGGACGCTGCCCGTGACGTGGGTGGTGGTGCGACCGGTGCGGCGGGTGAGGTCTTCCTGCAGCCATTGCGTGTCGCCGAGCGTGGCGCTCATCAGCAGGAACTGGACGTTCGGAAGTTCTAAAAGCGATACTTGCCACGCCCAACCGCGATCGGGTTCGGAGTAGTAGTGGAACTCGTCCATGACCACTTGGTCGATGCGGGCATTCGCGCCGTCGCGGAGCGAAATGTTGGCAACAATCTCCGCAGTAGCGCAGATGATGGGAGCGTTGCCGTTGACGGTCGCATCGCCGGTCATCATGCCGACGTTTTCCGGGCCGAACGTCTGGCACAGGTCGAAGAATTTCTCGCTGACCAGGGCTTTGATGGGGGCGGTGTAGAAGCTGCGCTGTTTGCGTGCCAGCGCCACGAAGTGCGCGGCGATCGCCACCATGGATTTGCCCGAACCGGTTGGCGTGGCCAGGATGACGTTGTCCTCCGCGACAAGCGCCGTGGCTGCCTCTTGCTGGGCAGGGTAGAGGGTGATTCCACGGTCCCTGGTCCATCCGAGAAAAGATTCCAGAATGGCATCGTCGACCAGGCTTTCTGGAACTTCCTCGATGTCCGGGAGTAGACGAGCGAGGTCAGCGGCAACGCCCACTAACTGTCCTCATTTCCTTCTTCTCGACGCCGAGCTTGATCTTCCTCAGTACTTTCCGCCGAGTCTTCCTGCTCGGAGTCATTCTGCTCAGCGGCACCGCCAGATCCCTGGGATTCAGCTTGTTCCCCTGGACTCGTGGACATTTCCGCGAGGAACGCCTCAAACTCCGCGCCTAGTTCGTCTCCCGTAGGAATGTCTTCACCGGGTGCCAGAAGGTTGTTTTCTCGACGCTTGCGCTGGCGCTCTGCCTCCAGATCGTACTGCTGCTCCAGGGCGCCCACGATCGCGGCGATCTCCTGGTTTTCTTCCACCTGATCAGCAAGTTGGCGCTTCATGCGGTCGATGTCAGCGTCCAAAGCTCCCAGTGGAATCTCGCGCTCAGTGACCTTGCCCGCGGCGGAAAGCAGTGCCCGGGTAGCCTCTGGGTAGTCCGAAGCGGAGATGTAGTGCGGAACGTGCGCAGTCACGCCGACGGTCTCGATGCCGGCCTTTTTCAGGTTCAGCTCGATCTCCAAAGCCGCCGAACCAGGAATGATCATGCGTGCTTCCCACGTGTGGAAGTCCTTGACTAAGGAGCGATCCGAGGCGTGGGCGCTGATCATCAGTGGGCGAGTGTGCGGCACCGTCATGGGTGCGGCATACAGAGTGACCACGCGGTCTACGGAGCAGCGCTTGGCCAGGTCCACCACGGAACGGCTGAACGTTTCCCATTTGAGATCCGGTTCTGGCCCGGAAAGCAGCAGGAAGGGGCGGTCTTCTGTGTCCTTGACCAGATTCAACGTGAGTGCCAAGCTCTCCCGATCTGCCACGCTGGAGTGATCCAAGGTCACGCTGGGACGACGAGAGCGGTAGTCGATCAACTCATCCACATTGAACGAGGCAACGGGGCTGTGGTCCAAGGCCTGCAGGAGGTGAGTAGAGGCCTGGTTGATGGCTTGACCAGCATCAGCGTAGCCCTCAAGAGCCACGACCATCGGAAGGGATTCTTGCTGCCCGTGAGTAGACAGCGGACCAGGGAATTCCAATTCATACATGGAATCCTTTTTGCGTCCGTTGTCTGGTTGGTTGTAGCGATCAAATGCCGGGCGATCATTGGTGGTCATGCTGGCGCTCCCTTCTCGCTCAGGTATTTGTCTAGGTTAGCAGCCGTATCGGACGACTATTCACAGCTTGAGGGTTTTCCACACCGTGCTGGGAAAACCCATTCTGCTTCCCACTACGGGAAAGCGATGCGGGATGTGATCCGTGGAAGATAACCCCATGACGTTCTTCGATGACACTTCATCCAACACCACCACCGACCCCGATATTCCGCACCACCCGATTCTTATCGGATCCGATCCCGGAGCAATCTTCGCCGCACTTCCCTCCATGATGGGCTTCGTCCCAGATCGTTCACTGATCATCGTGGGAATCATCCCAGAGGCTCCACATTCCACACGCTTCCGAGTAGGACCTGTGGTGCGTGCAGATCTCGCCGAAGAATCTATTGACGATGCCGTGCGCGCAATGGATCACGCTCTTTGTGACATGGAGGACGTTCGTGCGTTGCTGTACTGCGTGCACCCGCACCGAGACGTGGCGGAAGAGTACTCAGAGTGTGCCGACCGGATCCTCGACGATCGAGACATGCGGGTACTCGGATCCTGGTGGGCAACAGCGATTGAAACTGGGGCTACGTGGATCGACCTAGAGTCCGAGGAAACTGGTGAGATTGCACCTCTGACGGACAACCCCATGCATTCGCACAGTGCAGTACATGGAGCCAAGGTGTTTTCGAGCCGAGCCGAGCTCGATCACTGGTTGGATCCTACGACGAACATCCAGCCCCTCTACGCACGGACGTTTGTGGACTCCGGGGAATCAGAAAAAGAATCTCTAGCCATTGTGCGCGATGCCATCACCGTTATGGAGTCCATTACCGAGATTGTTCGCGGTGAAGCTGCCCTGGAACAGGCCTGTACCCGCCGCAAGGTACTGCTGGCAATCGCAGCGTTATCTCGTGACGAGCGCCTGCATCCACTGCTGGTGACGTTGAGCGTGGGGGACCGGGCGCCCATTGTGCGAGAACTGCTGGCGGAAACGGCGCGCAAGACGCGCACTCAAGTCAGGCGTAGAATCCTGGCGCTTTTGTCCACGGTGCTGGCCGGCAACGGGGAAGGCATGCCAGCGTTCCACACGTTGCAGCGCTGTGGGGAAGAACTGCGCAGGCCAAGCAGGGCGGGGGAGATCGATGCACTGACCACGCTCATGCGTGGCCATCTATGGCAGGGCCACATGGAAGGCAAGAGCAAAGCCCAGATGATCCGGGTTGCCGAACATGGAGTATTTTGGGCCATCAACTGGGGCTTGCCGGACGAAGCGGAAACGACTGAACGCTTGCGTCGAGAATTCACACAGCACTACGCGACGTTCCTCAACTGTTTGGAACAGGCCGTCGACTGGGACGCGTTTAGTGCTTGCGTGCCGAGTGTGCCTGATCTCCCAGATTCTGCGTGAAGGCCCACGCATCAGAGACGATGGTGTGCAGATCAGAGCGAGATGGTTGCCAGCCCAACTCAGCGATGGCCTTCGCGCTAGAGGCGATGAGGGTGGCTGGGTCGCCCGCACGGCGAGGAGCCTCCACTGCAGGGATGGGGTGCCCGGTGACTTCGCGGCACGTGTCTACAACTTGCTTGACGCTGAATCCGTCTCCGCTGCCCAGGTTGAAGATTCTGTGGACACCGGGAGTGTTGGAGGTTGCGGCCAAGATATGGGCATCCGCGAGGTCCCGGATGTGGATGTAGTCGCGCACTGCAGTGCCATCTTCGGTGGGCCAATCCGTACCGAACATGGAAATGTGCTCGCGATGCCCCAAGACAACCTGCAAAACAAGGGGGATGAGGTGGGTTTCCACCTCGCGATTTTCCCCCACCGAACCGTATGCGCCAGCGACATTGAAGTAGCGCAAGCTGGTGGCGCCCAGCCCATAGGCAGCGGCGTAGCTGGTGATGATGCTATCGATCGTCAACTTTGATGCGCCGTAGGGATTCGTGGGCTGGGTGGGCATGTCCTCGGTGATGGGAACTTGCTCCGGCTCGCCGTAGCAGGCGGCCGTAGAGGAAAAGACGAGGTTGTTCACTCCATGTCCGCGCATGGAATCCAGCAGTTCCAGGGTGGTGACCACGTTGTGGTGCCAATACTCGGCAGGCTTTTCCACGGATTCGCCCACCAGGGAACGAGCCGCAAAGTGGAAAACGGCGGAGATATCTGAATTACCGAGAACCTCTTCAGCCACATCCCGGATATCGCCCTCTACGAACGTTGCCTCCGCGGGAATAGCGGACCGGTTACCCGTGGACAGATCGTCAACCACGGTCACTCGATAACCCAATTCCACCAAGACAGTGGCACAGACGCTGCCCACATAACCTGCGGCTCCAGTCACGAGGACGTGGCTGCCGGGAGCAAGTGAAGTGGAATTGGGAAGCGCAGTCATGGGAGTGAAATTAGCTTTCTAGGCGAAGACAGATGGCATGGCACAGCTCATCTGGGATGAGCATTTCGCCCTCGGGGCTGCCGATAGTGAGGCCGTCATCGCTGTATCGAACGTTCACGGTGGAACCCGGAGTGATGGACAAAGCGCTGAGCTTAGCCATGATCTTGTGCTCCACCTGCACGATCTCATTGAAGTTCAGGATAACCGCGGAGATGGGTTCAGTGGATTCAATTTCTGAGGCGCGGATGAAATCACCTTCCACCTCAGGAGCGATCTTGACGCGCAGCTCATCGGCCTCTGGCTCATCCTCCAACAGAGAATTCAAGCCGGGGATGCGGTTGCCAAATGGGGAAGTGCTGACGCTGTCCAAGACGGTAACCAGACGGCGCTCCACCTCATCGCTCATAACGTGCTCCCAGCGGCAGGCTTCATCGTGAACCTTTTCCCACGGAAGACCAATAACATCAGTCAAAAGACGTTCAGCCAAGCGGTGTTTGCGCATCACGGCGGTGGCGTGATCGCGACCCTCCGCGCTCAGCTTCAGTGAACGGTCGCGAGAGATGGTCAACAATCCATCACGTTCCATACGCGCAACTGTTTGGCTCACGGTGGGGCCGGACTGCTCGAGCCTTTCGGCGATGCGAGCGCGCAGCGGAGGAATTCCCTCTTCCTCCAGTTCGTAGATGGTTCGGAGATACATTTCGGTTGTATCGACGAGATCCCTCAACGTATAGGCCCTTTCTCGAAGCAAAATCTTAAAGTGCTGGGTCTTCCCAGCCTAAGCACGAAGGCATGACTCACACTAACGTTACACGGCAGCATTCGGCGTGGAACGCATGGATCTGCTCCGAACGCGGTACTAGACAGCGTATTCGCGGAGCTTTTCCGCGCGGTCACCATCACGGAGCTTGGCCATGACTTCGCGTTCTATCTGACGCACACGCTCGCGGGACAGCCCGAAACGGCGGCCGATCTGATCCAACGTGCGCGGCATGCCATCGTCTAGGCCATAACGCAGCTTGATGACATCTTGTTCCCGCTCCTCCAACGTGCCCAATACTGCGCGGACATCGGAGTGGCGAAGGGACGCGACAACAGCTGCCTCGGCATCCGTGGCATCCGAATCCTCGATGAAATCACCCAAAGGGGCTTCCTCATCGGATCCCACAGGCATATCCAAGCTCACTGGATCGCGAGACTGCTTGAGCAACATCTCGATCTTGGACTCCTCGATGCCGGACTCCTCAGACAGCTCTTCGTTGGTGGCCTCTCGACCCAGCTGCTGGTACATCTCGCGCTTGATACGGGACAGCTTATTGACCTGCTCCACCAAGTGAACCGGGAGGCGAATAGTGCGAGACTGGTCAGCCATGCCACGGGTAATCGCCTGGCGAATCCACCACGTGGCATAGGTGGAGAACTTAAAGCCCTTGCTGTAATCGAACTTTTCCATCGCGCGGATCAAGCCCAGGTTGCCCTCTTGGATTAAGTCCAACAGCGGCATGCCACGTCCGGTGTAGCGCTTGGCCAAGGAGACCACGAGACGCAGATTGGCCTCGAGGAGGTGAGTACGAGCAGCCTTGCCTTCGCGAGCCAAGATCTTCAGGTCACGCTTACGTGCACGCGTCAGTTGTTCGCCACTGTTCAAAATGTGGCTGGCGTACAGACCGACCTCGATGCGCTTGGAGAGTTCCACCTCATCCTCTGCGGTGAGCAGAGCGGTTTTGCCGATGCCGTTCAGATAGACGCGCACCAGGTCAGCGGAAGGGTTCTCATTGTTTCCGCGACGGCGGCCTTTGTCTTCGACCTTGTCCTGGGGCTTGTCATCCTCGGCGGTATTCTGATCAGCCTCCTTGAGGGTGTCGACGTTGTCCTCGTCAAACATGGATTCACTCATAAGCGCGAAAACCTCCTAGGGGCTTGGGGTGGAGACAATCACTGGGCAGGCTGTTCTGCTCAATGTGTTCCTGATCTCTCTGATGATCTACCTCTTCAACGCTTTGCGCACTGCAATAGTTCCATTGCCCCTAGAAGGCCCTTGATCTCAACCCTTTTTAGGGGTGCAATCACATCTGTCCGCCTCATTTTTCAATGATGACTGTATAAGGGCCTTCGTTGACACTGCGAACCCGCATCATCGCGCCGAAGCGACCCGTTTCCACATGCAGATCTCTCCCGCGTAGATAGTCCACAATCTTGTCGATGATTGGTTCTGCTTCCTCGCCGGGCGCCGCTTGAGCCCACGATGGCCGCCGGCCCTTGGCAGTCGCACCCATCAACGTAAATTGACTCACTACCAGCACAGATGCCCCGATGTCTGTGGCGCTGTAGTCTCGGCTGCCATCCCAGCCTTCGTCTGGGTGGGAGAATAGCCGCAGCTCGGCAATTTTGCGAGCAATCGTCTCCCACGCCTCCGGGGAATCTTCTCGGCCAACGCCCACCAGCGCCAACAGAGCAGGTCCCTCGACCGCACCGACTGTTTCACCCGCCACCGTGACAGCGGCTTCACTGACCGTGCTTACTACTGCCTTCACACACCCTCCTTCGAGTAGTGATTTTCTTCCTCCGACTCATCCCATAGTTCCGCGGGGATCAGCATTCCGTGGCGTACCAGGTCCACAGCCAGAGGAGCCAGTGCGGCGCAAAACTCCATGTCATCCACGTCATTGACAGCGCAGTACAGCTCGGCCACGTCGCGAAGAGGCAGCGCTCGAGGGTGCACACCCGCTAATACGGTGATGAGTGGTTCATCCACTTCATGAGACCAGCGTGGGCCGTCAGTACGCGTAAGGCGCGAGACCTCTGGCAGGAAACCGAGAGAAGTGGTGGCGTCGGATCCAGGGAGACTCACCCGCTCCAAAGCCACCGTGGGGCGCAATGCGAAATGGGCATCCAAGATCGCCTCGGGACCGCGGCCACTGATCCCGGCTAGCCATTCGGAACGAGCGAAGAACTCACCTACCTCCGCACCCAAAAACGTTCCTGGTGACAGAGCGTGATCGAGGGGCTCCACGGTTAATTCGGTGGGCGCGTCATCCTCGATGCGCTGCAGGTGAATGAAGCCCAGTCCCACTTCCACCACATCGTGCTCGGCGAAGTAGTCCATCCATCGTTGCGTGCGCGCTCGACCGGCCTCGTGCCGCGGATCGATCGATTCATCTTCCAGCCATGTGGTCACATACGTCGCAGGATCAACGGTTTCTCGTTGCAAAACCCACGCGCGAATGCCCTTCTCCGGTAGCCAAGAAACAACGCGTTGCGCGGCAGTTTCTGCGTTCCGCAGCGCCCATGCTGCCAGGATGTGCGCGGTACCTGAGTCCGTGAGAAATCCTGGCGCGCTCTCCACCACGTGTTGGGTGGCACCATCCAGCGGGAGCCCGGAATCGCGATAGACGTGCTCCACGTCCGGCGGTCCCACCACGAACGGCGGGTTGGCCACGAGGTAATCGAATTTCTCTTCCGCAACCGGTGCAAACCAGTCGCCGTGTTTCCAGGTCACGGTGCTTTTTGTTTTCGACGCCAACCGCTGGCCATTCACCTGGGCATAAGCCAGAGCCCGCAATGAGATATCGGTGCCCACCACGGTGACATCCGTGGCTGACGATGCGAGGACCAAGCTCAGGACTCCGGAGCCACATCCGAGATCGAGAACCCGCGAGCCGTCGGCAATCGGTGGGATGGAACCCAACAAAGAAATGGGAGCGTTGCCCACACCAGGCACATGATCGGGGCCAGGCATGTGATCCCACAGTGATGCATCGGGATCGGAGGCGATGAGCACATCCTCCACGCCGTGGCTGGCAACCGTAATCGGGCGAATGTCCACGTTCGAAATCCAGGTGTCAGCGCCGTGGGGAACGAAGACGTGATCTGCAATCAGCTTTTCTATCAGTTTGGTGCCCACGCACTGATCCAATGCGGCCATCGAAATAGGCCGACGGAGGTAAAACGTACGCACCAACTGGCGAGCATGATCTGTGGCCGTGGAACGCTGGACGTGCCACTCTGCAGCTTGAGGGGCGCCCGTTGCCGCTGCTGTGACTCCTGTTTCGCCTAGGACATCGTGAATCATTGCGCCGCCATATCCGGCGTGCTCGAGCAGTTCCAGCAAATCTTTGAGGGATTGGCCTGCGCGCGCAGCGGGAGCAGGTTCTGAGATCGGGGATAGATCCGAGGGGGTGTTGATGACGTCCTCTTTCAATTGCGGGGAGGGTTAATCCAGGTCGATGATATGCGGAGGCAATTCTCGGGGAGGAATGCTCTGCTGGCGAGGCGCCGATTCCCGGCTGCGAGCCAACGTTGCATCGGGATCTAGCTCTTGTTGTTCCTGGCCCAATTGACGCTGAGTCGCTTGCTCCAGTGCCACTGCCTGGCGTGCCTCGCGTGCCACCTGCGGCTTGTACACGCGTTGGCTGCGTCGATCCACATCGCCTTTTTCGTTGGCGAGAAGAACCGCGATCCACGGCAAGGGGAGACTGATCGTGGCTACGGAGGCGGAAATCCACAAGTTATTGGTCCACCACATCAGCAGGCCAGCGAGCCCCAGCAGCGGAATACGGGCAAGCTGCAAACTGGCGTAAATTTTTCGCCGATTATTCCAGTCCTGCAACGGTGACTTGCGTGCACTGGTGATCAAAGTGACGGCTTTGGAACCGTGCCGACCGCCCGAGCCGTGTGCCCGACGAGGCGTGTCGTGTCCCTTACCTGCAACCATGCTTCCACGGTAGTACGCGGCTGGAAAATGCGGAACGGGAGGGGCAATATGGAGCATTGTGAGTAACCCGAGCACGACAACAATTGAACGCCCCGAAGAGGTCACCGAAGACCAGCGGCAGGACGATACGCCCAAGTTCTTCCACTACGTGAAGAAGAACCAGATCGTAGAGTCTGCCGTGGAAGGCAAGTTTGTGGTGGCGCTATGCGGTGAAACGTTCCCCGTCACCAAGCAGGCCAAGCCAGGTTCCCCTGTGTGTCCTGACTGCGAGCAGATCTACCAAGGCCTGCGCAAGAAGTGAACGGACTTCGCGCGTGGCAGCGGGAAGCACTAGAGCAATACGTCGAGCGTTCTCCTAAGGACTATCTCGCTGTCGCTACCCCGGGAGCGGGCAAGACCACCTACGCACTGACGGTTGCCCGGCTGTTATTGGACACTCGTGTGGTGCAGCGCGTGGTTATCGTCGTACCCACGGACCACCTGAAAACGCAGTGGGCACAGGCCGCGGCTGCTCGTGGCATTGCTATCGATGCCAGTTTCACTAACAGCTCCGCGGTCAATAGCTCCTATGACGGCGTGGCCGTGACGTACGCCCAGGTGGGGATGAAGCCCACCAAGCACTACCAAGTGGCAACCGCACAGAAGTCTCTGGTGATCTTGGATGAGATCCACCACGCCGGCGACGCGAAGAGCTGGGGCGATGGCGTGCGCTTGGCCTACGCACACGCTGAGCGGAGGTTGGCTCTAACCGGTACTCCGTTTCGTTCCGACGATTCGCAGATCCCGTTTGTTCGCTATGTCGAAGTGCCTGGCACGGGCGGCGCGCTGGAATCGGCAGCGGACTACACCTATGGATATTCCGAAGCGTTGCGCGACGGAGTAGTCCGTCCCGTGGTGTTCCTGGCGTATTCCGGGCAGGCACGCTGGCGCGATAGCGCCGGCGAAGAGTACGAGGCGCGCCTCGGCGAGGTCCTGACTCCGGAGCAGAATGCTCGCGCCTGGCGCACGGCTCTTGACCCCCGTGGCGACTGGATTCCCTCCGTATTGCAGGCCGCCCACACACGTCTATTGCAGCTGCGTGAGACCACCCCAGATGCCGGCGGGCTAGTCATCGCCACGGATAAGCTATCCGCGCGCGCCTATGCCACCATTTTGAACCGCATCAGCTCCACACCAGTGACCGTGGTGCTCTCTGACGAAGCCGGAGCTTCGCAGCGCATCAAGGATTTCTCCGCCTCCTCAGACGAATGGATGGTGGCAGTGCGCATGGTCTCCGAGGGCGTGGACGTGCCCCGATTGGCCGTCGGCGTGTACGCCACCAGCGCCTCCACTCCGCTGTTCTTCGCGCAGGCTATCGGCCGTTTCGTGCGTTCTCGCCGCCCGGGAGAGTCCGCCAGCGTGTTCTTGCCAAGTGTTCCGGTATTGCTGGATCTGGCGTCGAAAATTGAGAGACAGCGCAACCACGTGCTGGGGCAACCAGACCGACTAAAAGAAGGTTGGGACGATGAAGCCCTCGCGGAGGCGAACAAACAAAAAGACGAGCCGGGCGAAGAACGTACGTACGAATCGATCGGCGCGGACGCAGAACTGGAATCGCTCATCTACGACGGCTCCACCTACGGCACCCGGGTGGAGGGCTACGAGGAAGAGCAAGAGTACCTCGGGTTGCCGGGTCTGTTGGACGCGGAGCAGATGCGGACGTTGTTGCAGCGACGCCAAGCCGTGCAAATTGAAGCACGTGCCGAAGCGGAAAGAGAGAAGAAGGCCGCGGCGGCGCAAGAGGGCACGGAGCTGCACGCCGTACATGAGCGCATCGCCAGCGAGGAGTTGCCAGCGCTGCGCAAGGAGCTGAACGCGTTGGTGAACATGACCTCCGCGCGCACGGGACGACCACACGGGGCGATCCACAACGACGTACGGAAGAACTGTGGCGGGCCTCCCACGGCACTGTGCTCGGCGCAGCAGCTCAAGGACCGTATCGCGTACTTGCGTGAATGGTGAATGGGCGCTGAACCTGCGATAATTTCCCACTATGGCTAGAAATAGGGATTATTCAGATCTGGACAGCGCACCCCGAAAGGTGACGACGCAAGACGTCGTCGTGGGGCCGCGGCCAATATCCAAACTGTCGTTGGCAGCGCTGCTCATTGGCATTCTCACCATTCCCGCGGCAATCCTCCCCATTTTTGGAATCCCCGTGGCGATGGTCGGCATCGTTGTGGGCATCGTCGCCGTGATCCGTGCCTACCGCAACCAGACACAGCGCTCTTACGCGATCGCTGGACTGTTGCTGGCAATTCTGGCGATGGGCCTGGCAATCTTCTTCACCACGGTCAGCTTCCAAGCTCTGGAAGGCTGCGAGGATCTGCGGGGCGAAGAGTTCACGCAGTGCGTGCGCGATAACCAGTAACTAGCTTGTCGAGCTAGTCCAGGTAGTCGCGCAGCACCTGAGAGCGGGATGGGTGGCGCAGCTTGGACATCGTCTTCGATTCGATCTGGCGGATGCGCTCGCGCGTGACTCCGTAGACCTGACCGATTTCGTCTAAAGTGCGCGGCATGCCGTCGGTGAGGCCGAAGCGCAGCTTGACCACGCCGGCTTCGCGCTCGGACAAGGTGTGCAGCACGTCCTGCAGCTGGTCCTGCAGCAGGGTGAAGGACACAGCATCCACGGCCACGACAGCCTCGGAATCCTCGATGAAGTCTCCCAGCTGGGAGTCGCCTTCATCGCCGATGGTCTGGTCCAAGGAGATCGGTTCACGTGCGTACTGCTGGATCTCCAGAACCTTATCCACGGAGATGTCCATCTCCTTGGCTAGCTCCTCTGGGGTTGGTTCGCGACCCAGATCCTGCAGCAATTCGCGCTGAATGCGGCCCAGCTTGTTGATGACCTCCACCATGTGTACGGGAATGCGGATGGTGCGGGCTTGGTCAGCCATGGCGCGGGTGATGGCCTGGCGGATCCACCACGTTGCGTAGGTGGAGAACTTGTAGCCCTTGACGTAATCGAACTTCTCCACGGCGCGAATCAAGCCGAGGTTGCCTTCCTGGATCAAGTCCAAGAACGCCATACCGCGTCCGGTGTAGCGCTTAGCCAGGGAGACAACGAGGCGCAGGTTGGCCTCCAACAGGTGGTTCTTGGCCTTGCGGCCGTCGCGCTCGATCTCGCGGAGATCGCGGCGGTTCATAGGGGAGAGCTTCTCGCCGGATTCCTTGATCTCCTGCAAACGATAAGCGGAGTACAGACCTGCCTCGATGCGCTTGGCCAAGGAAACTTCTTGCTCTGCGTTCAGCAGCGCGACCTTACCGATCTGCTTGAGGTAGGCACGCACGGAGTCTGCAGAGGCGGTGAGCTCCGCGTCCTTGCGAGCCTGGCGCAGGGCGGCGGACTCGTCCTCGTCCCAGACGAAGTTTCCAACTTCTTCCTCGTCCTTATCGTCCGTGGCTGCTTCGGCGGTCTCTTCTTCAGCGTCGTCTTCGAGGTCGTCGCCCAGACCGTCATCTTCCAAGTCTTCGTCTTCGAGGTCGTCGTCGATCTCCTCTACGAAGTCGGAATCGATTTCCGCCTCCGGCTCGGCAAGGCCGTCCTTGTTAGGAGTTTCGACGATCGGCTCTGCAGCTGTATCCACCACTGCCTCTGCAGCGGTGGTGTCTGCCTCAGGTGCCGTATCTTCGGCTGCCGTTGCCTTCTTCGTGGCAGCCTTGCGCGTGGTCTTTTTCGCAGCATTCTTCTTGGCGGCCGTCTTTTTTGCCGCAGTTTTCTTTGCTGCGGTCTTTTTCGCGGTGGCCTTCTTCGCAGCAGTCTTTTTCGTCGACGCGGTGGTGGCGGTTGAACCTTCGGTGGCGGGCGAGGTGGAGGCCTCGGACTCCGTCGTTGCGGGCGTTTCCTTAGTGGAAGCAGCCTTGCTCGTTGCGGTGACTTTGCGTGGCGTGGATGCCTTCTTGGTCACTTTACGAGCAGTCTTCTTGGCCGTCTTTTTGGCGACCTTGCGCACAGCTGCATTCTCGTTGGTTTCACCGCTGGTGGTCGAGTCGTTCGCTGCCACAGAAGCCCTTTCACTCGTTTTTCGCGTCTCTTGCTTTCATCGCCACACTCGCTATGGTGTGGCCAGCAAGATCAGCCTGTCATTCGCGGTACGCGCTGGTTGTTCTAGCGGTAACCTCTTAGAACTCAACCCCCGAGCGCCCTATCTGTTGACAAGGGTTCGGACGTTGGAACGGTCTTAGCCGCGCGATCAACCGCCCATTATAACCAAATAACTGGCGGAGAGTCGTAAAGGCACTCCGCGTGCGTAGTCCGCGTGTTACCCCTGCTCTTGGGAAGCGATTCAGTAAGGCTTTTAGGGCATGGTGTTTTCTATAACGGCCAAAGCGGCTCCCACTATTCCCGCCTCATTGCGGAGCTGGGCCGGAACCACGTCTTGTTCCACTGTCAGCAGTGGCACCCACGCGTCTGCGTCGCGCGAAATCCCGCCACCGACAATGAACGTTTGTGGATTAAACAGGTCTGAGTACGCGTGCATCACTTCGTCCACGCGCGCAGCCCATTGTGCATAGCTGAGCTGCTCGGCCTCCTTGACTTTGGAACTGGCGTAGCGCTCTGCCGTGGTGGTCTTGAAGGGCAGGTGACCCAATTCAGTGTTGGGGTAGAGCTCGCCATCGATGAGCAGTGCAGAGCCGATGCCCGTGCCGAATGTGAGCATCATCGCAGCTCCCGTCCGTGCAGTGGGGTCTCCGTAGCGAACCTCGGCGAGGCCGGCGGCATCGGCATCGTTGAGCACGGCGATGTCTCGTGAGCCGAGATGTCGGCGGAATAATTCTTGGACTTCTGTGCCGATCCACGCGGGATCAATGTTGGCTGCACTCAACGCGATTTGATTGCGCACCACGGATGGAACGGTAATGCCAACCGGACCGTCCCATCCTGCGTCTTCTACGAGTTTCCGCACTACCTCTGCCACGGCGTCCGGTGTGGATGGGCGAGGCGTGGCGATCTTCTTGCGCTCCGTGACCTGTTGTCCGGTGGTGACATCGACTACAGCCCCCTTGACCCCGGAGCCACCAATGTCCACACCGAAGGCCAGCATGCTGTGCTTTCCTACAGGGTGTTCGGGTGCGTGGGTTTCTGCGGTCTGCGTTCCAGTTTCCGGGTTCTGGTTCATACTTCGAGATGCTACAAGAACCGCCGGGCGTGCACTCTGCTACGCATTCCTAGCGGGAGATGGGATTGGGCACGTTGTATGCATCACCTCTCCGCGCTGTCTGTATGCACAATGGAAGCATGACTTCTACTTCCGTAACTCCAGAATCAATCCCATTGTTCCACCGCACCCAGATTCTGGATGTCGCCTCTACTGAGGACGTGCCAACAGGTTTTACGGCCTGGAGCGAGGCAGCGGGTGGGCTTTCCGCGGAGGATCTACGAGACATTGCAGTGCAGGTAGCGATCAGCGCTGCCGGATTGGTGAGAAGCAAGCGAGAACAGTCGCGGGACGATGCCGGGCATGTTGCCGCCTATGGCCTGAAGAGCTCCGTGGTGGATCCGGTCACGGAGGTGGATCAGGCCTCCGAGGAGTTGATTCGTGGCGAGCTTGCGAAGTCCGTTCCCGGTTCTCGTGTGTTGGGCGAAGAGGGTGGCACGGCAGGTACGGACGAGGAATCCGCGGCCTCCGAACTGCTGTGGGTTGTCGATCCCATCGATGGCACCGTCAATTTCATCTACGGCCTGCCCGCGTATTCGGTCTCGATCGCAGCCACTATCGATGGCGTCCCAGTCGCAGCCGCAGTAGCCGATGTTGCAGGTGAGGTGGTTTATTCTGCGTCTAGCGGTGGGTCTTCTATGGAGCATTCTTTTTCCGACGCCAACTCCGGCCGAACCGGCAAGATACTGAGTGTCCACACCGAGCAAAGCCAGCTGAGTCTGGAGACCACATTGGTGGCCACCGGGTTCTCATATCTTTCGGAGCGCCGTAAGGCCCAAGCTCAGCTGTTGGTTGAGCTGCTTCCGAAGGTGCGGGATATTCGTCGCATTGGCTCAGCGGCGCTGGATTTGTGCCATGTGGCTGCGGGGCGAGTGGATGCGTATTACGAACACGGGCTGGGACCGTGGGATCATGCAGCGGGCGCGCTGATTGCGGCGCGTGCGGGGGCAATTGTGCGGATGCCACTTTTAGATGTGGTTTCAAACGATGGTCTGCAGGTCAGTGCAGGAAATCCTCAAGTGTTCCGAGCCTTCGAAGAAGCGGTGGTAACGGGCGCAGCGGGGGGAGTGTTGGCGCCCGTAGCAACCCCTTAGGTTTGTCGAAGATGACATTCAGCCACGCACTGGTTTAGTATCCGCCACGACGCACCTGATTTTCCTTAGGAGGAAAGCGTGGCTACTGACTACGACGCACCCCGTCGTCGCGCTGAAGACGATATCGAGACCGACTCTCTCGAAGGCCTCAAGGCCGCTGAAAAGGCCGAGACCGTAGTGGACGATACTGACGATGGCGAGATCATTGAACCATTCGACGTTCCCATGGCAGATCTATCGGGAGAAGAACTTTCCGGAACCGTGACCCCGAAGCAGAGTGACGAGTTCACGTGCGGAGAGTGTTTCTTGGTACAGCACCGCTCTCGCATTGCAGAAGAGCGAGACGGCAGTTACATCTGCGTGGACTGCGCCTAGCAACCCTCTAGGCAGCCGCATCGTAAACGCGGTGGGAAGCCCGGCCTAGTAGATGGGGCGGCCAAGGGCTTCCAGCAGTTCTTGAGGTTCCTTACTGCTGATAAGCCAGTAGGGGGTGGGATCATCCGGATCTTCGAGAACGAGCATGGCCATGGTAGGAATCCATGACTTATTCAACACATAGGCAGCTGGGTCTAACTGTCGACCCATAGCCGCCTGTTTCGCGGTGGGGGGAATCACCAACGTGCGGCTGACCACATCTGCGGGCAGCTTCGCCGCACCTGCATAGAGCCACACCTCTCCGGAGGGCTCACGTGTTACCACGATCTTCGTGGAAGATAGGGAAATCATTGACCAAATGACAGCTGCGGAGACAATTACTCCGGCGGCGATGCCCCAGTACCACTCGCGCTGCATCTGCGCCTGCCAAGACAAAAGTCCCACCATGAGCGCGCCGAGCAGCCACCATGACAGCGGGACGCGCTGAGATTCCGAGTACAGAATTTCAGACTGCTGTGCCCGTTGCGGCTCAGTCTTTGGCACGGGTGCTCCTTGAGAAGATTGTGAAACTAAAAACGTGGCTACCAGCAGGGTTAATCGAGAAACCTTGAGGGCAGTCCAATGAAAACTATTTCTAGTCTAGCCAACTACCCCTGCTGAAAAGCCAACTGCCTGCCAGCGGCTTGTAAAGTAGGGCACCATGGAACAGCGTCATCCCGCACCTCTCAAACTTGTTCGCTTGGATAAGTCATTACCGCTTCCCACTCGAGCCCACCCCACTGATGCGGGCATCGACCTCTATGCGGCAACTGATTGCACTATCGAACCTGGAGCTCGCCAACTGGTGGGCACCGGAATCGCTATTGGCCTTAACCCGGGCACAGTGGGGCTAATCCACCCGCGGAGCGGAATGGCACTCAAGCACGGCCTGTCCATCGTCAACGCCCCGGGAACTATCGACGAGGACTACCGTGGCGAGGTCAAGGTGTGCTTGATCAACTTGGACCCTGAACAGGACATCGTCATCAGCCGCGGAGATCGCATCGCGCAGCTGGTGCTGCAAGAGGTTCTGCTGAGCCCAGTTGAGGAAGTCGAGAGCGTGGACAAGCTCGGCCACACACAGCGCGGAGTTGGAGGATACGGCTCAACCGGCCAGTAGTGGCAAACGCGTATAGAGCGACTGCGGACGCTCGCGGCGTCGAGAAAAATAACGAACAACACACCAAGGAACCAGAAACAATGGCACTTTTCGGCAACAACGACCAACCCAATGAAGAAACCACCACAGCCACCCCAGATTTCGGCCCTTATGACGCGGATACGGTGAATTTCTCGGACCTCGATTTCTCGGACTTCGCCAAGGGAGGCTTGGATTTGGGATCGATGATGATTCCCGTGCCTCACGAGGGTGAAGTGCAGGTGGAAATGGGAGCCAACGGCCCGCAGATGGTGCACGTACTCACACCAGCTGGCCGCCTGACTCCCGTGGCATTTGCCGCACCGAAACAGGGCAGCCTGTGGGAAGAAAGCCTGCCCGAGGTCGTGCAAGGCATGACCAACGACGGTCTCACCGTCTCCCAGGTAGAGGGGCCATGGGGCGAGGAAATCGTGGCCACTGCTGGCGATGGAACCATGCGCGTCATCGGCGCCACGGGTGACCGATGGATGCTGCGGATGACCGCCGCTGGCCCCACGGACAAGGCCGAGGAATTGGCACGTTTTGCGCGGGAAGTGATGGCGCGGGCATTTGTGCGTCGTGGAAACGATCCCATTCCCGCAGGCAACGTGCTTCCCGTAACAATCCCGCAAGCGATGGCCGAGGAGCTGCAGAAGCAAATCCAGGAACACAACCTCGCTCAGGCCCGCAATGCAGCACAGAACCCGGATGCCACCCAGAACCCAGACGCTGGCGAGTAGAAGTACAGAGGACTCGTGAATTCTGAACAACACGCGAACGATCCACGCACGCACCAGTTAGACCAAAACGGCGAGCGCGAAGAGGACACCCGGGAACCAGAACCCGTGGTGGACGCGGACAAGCCGCAAACCCTGCTGGAGCAAATGGGTGGATTCACCGGACTCGTGGCGACCACGCTGCCGGTGCTGGTCCTAGTGCCCGTCAACAGTGCGTATGGATTGCAACCTGCCTTGCTGGCTGCGCTGGCTGTGGCCGTGGTTGTTTTGCTGTGGCGGCTGGCGCGCAAGGAGAGCCTGCAACCAGCTATTTCCGGTTTCATCGGTGTGGCTTTTTGCGCAGCGATCGCCTGGTTTATGGGCGATGCCAAGGGCTACTTTGTCTACGGCATTTGGTATTCGCTGATTCTCGGCATCGCTCTTGTGGTGTCCATTGTGGTGCGGTGGCCTCTGGTGGGCGTGATTTGGCGTGGCATCAACGGCGAGGATCAGCGATGGCGCACAAACCGAGAAGCCGTGCGTGGATACAGCATCGCCACCGCAGCGTGGGCGGTGCTCTTCTTGGCCCGTTTCGCCGTCCAGCAGTGGCTCTATCAGCAGGATTCCACCGAGGCGCTGGGCTACACCCGCATCGCCATGGGATGGCCGCTGACCATCCTCGCCGTACTGGTCACCGTATGGGCAGTACGTAAGGCAAATCGGGCCGAAGAAGGCTCACAAGAAGGCCCTGAAGTTACTCGCTATGAACAATTTTCCGACCAACCTTAAGTCAGGACACACTATTTCCAATTCACAGCCAGCAGGTTCAACCCACACCGATTCCACCGGTGATAGGGAAGAGGTCACCGTCAACCTTGCTAACCCGGCACACGGCGGAAGTGTTATCGCCCGAGTAGATGGCCAGGTTGTCTTTGTCACTGGAGGACTGCCAGGCGAATCCGATGTGCGTGTAGTGCTGGATCCAGCCAGCGCATCCAAAAGCAAGCGCAGCTTTCGCACCGGATCCGCGGTATCAGTGGGGCAGCCCTCGCCACACCGCATTGAAGGACAGTGTCCCGCAGCCGCCGCAGGCGCGGGCTGCTGTGACCTCGATTTCGTGGACTCCGAGGGTTCCATCGATTTCAAGCGCGAGGTGGTGACAGATCAGCTTCGGCGCATCGGGCGTATCGAACTGTCTGATGATCGAGTGGACACCCATGTTCTGCAACCCACTCTGGGATGGCGTACGCGAGTCCGGCTTGGAGTCAATGAGAATGGCAGGGCAGGACTGCGGAAAAAGGATAGCCACGAGATCGTCGAAATCTCTGTTGCCACGTGCGCACAGTGGGCGCCTGGACTAGTCGAGGGCCTTTCCGAGCACGAGTTCACCCCGAATGCAGAAGTTTCAGTGGCACTGGGCGATGACGGCACACGCAGTTTTGTGGAACTGACCGGATCGCGGAACCAGCCACACCGCGAGGTGGTTTTAGGCGATCCCACGATTGTTCACCAGGTGGGCGATGTGGCGTGGTCACTTCCCGCAGACGCGTTTTGGCAAGGGCATCACGCCGCTCCAGAGTTCTATAGCTCGTGGATCCAGAAGCACGTGCCTGCAGGAGAAGGCGTGGCGTGGGATTTGTACGGCGGAGCCGGGGTGTTCGCAGTGGCGCTGGCTGATCGCGTGGACGCAGTGGACAGCGTTGACGTCGGATCTGAAAGCACCGACGCCGGAAAGGCAGCGATGACACTGGCCAACATCGACAACGTGCGGTTCGTCAGCGGCGACGTTGCCCGCCAACTGGATGCACTGCGATCCCACGAAGGCCTGCACGCGGTGGTTCTCGACCCGCCGCGCACCGGTGCGGGCAAGAACGTGGTGCGCCGCATCGCGCAGTCTCGCCCACAACACGTAGTGCACGTGGGGTGCGACCCTGCCACCGCAGCGCGAGACCTCGCGGAATGGGTAGCCAACGGATATCAGATCGACGCTCTGACCGTGGTGGATGCCTTTCCTCTGACGCACCACGTAGAGATGCTGGTGGCGCTGAGCCGAGTTTAAGTCTGAGATTTGGAACGAACTTCCCAGACAGCACTAGACTGAACGGATAACCTTGTCGCTTCAAGCACTTGTCGCGATACAGTCGAAACAGATGCCTGTTATAGGCACAGAGAGCGCACCCCTTGCTCTCAACGTGAGCCGCTAGCGATGGATGACCACCATCTCCAGCAGGCGCGCACAGCAGATACAACGGATGGAGAAGAGCCGGACCGCATGGGTATCCTCGAGACAATTTCCTCACCAGCTGATCTCAAGCCGCTCAACGATGAGCAGCTCGACAAGCTCGCCGGCGAGATTCGACAGTTCTTGATCGAGAAGGTCTCCGCCACGGGTGGTCACTTGGGGCCCAACCTCGGAGTAGTGGAACTGACTTTGGCTATGCACCGGGTTTTCGATTCACCCACTGATCCGTTGATCTTCGATACCGGCCACCAGTCCTACGTGCACAAGATCGTGACGGGACGCCGTGAGCTGTTCGATACGCTGCGCCAGCGCGACGGCTTGTCCGGCTACCCAGAGCGCGCGGAATCCCCGCACGACTGGACAGAATCTTCGCACGCTTCTGCCTCGCTCTCCTACGCGGATGGCCTGGCCAAGGCCTTTGAACTGAGTGGTCAGGTGCATCGGCATGTCGTCGCCCTCGTAGGAGACGGTGCGCTCACCGGCGGTATGTGCTGGGAGGCGCTGAACAACATCGCCACCTCCAAGAAGCGCAGCGTGATCGCGGTGGTCAACGATAATGGCCGTTCCTATTCACCCACCATCGGCGGTTTCGCGGAGAACCTCGCGGCTCTGCGCCTGCAGCCTGTCTACGACAAGGTGATGGACTCTGGGAAATACGCCTTGGGCCACATGGGCTGGGTGGGTGACCGCATGTTCCAAGTCATTCACGGGCTTAAGGAGGGCGTGAAGCACACCGTCATCCCACACGAGATGTTCTCTGATCTGGGCATCAAGTACATCGGCCCGGTGGACGGTCACGACCTGCACCAGGTGGAAAACGCTCTGCGTTACGCCAAGGATTACGGCGGCCCGGTGATCGTCCACACTATGACGCAGAAGGGTAAGGGCTTCAAGCCCGCGGAAACTGACGAGGCCGACCAGATGCACGCCACCGGTGTCATCGACCCTGTGACTGGTGCGCCGCTGAAAACCTCCAAGCCGGGGTGGACCAAGGTGTTCTCCCGCCACTTGATCGAGGTGGCCAAGGACCGCGAGGACATTGTGGCTATCACGGCCGCGATGGCGGGTCCTACTGGTTTGGCAGAGTTCGCGGAGCACTACCCGCAGCGCACCTTTGACGTGGGCATTGCTGAGCAGCACGCGATGACCTCCGCCGCTGGTTTGGCGCTGGGTGGCATGCACCCGGTAGTGGCTGTGTACTCGACATTCCTGAACCGCGCGTTTGATCAGCTGCTGATGGATGTCGCATTGCTGAAGCTTGGTGTGACCGTGGTGCTGGATCGTGCGGGAATCACCGGCCCGGATGGCGCGTCCCACAACGGCATGTGGGATATGTCCCTGACCAGCATCGTTCCTGGTATTTCTGTGGCTGCCCCTCGCGATGGTGCGCAGTTGCAGAAGGCGCTGGACCGCAGCCTGGCCATCGACGATGCTCCCACCGTGGTCCGTTTCCCCAAGGGCAGCGTGCCGGCCGACGTGGAAGCGGTGCGTTCCGAGGAGGACTTCGATGTTCTCTTTGAGTCCGGCGCCAACCTCAACGACGATTCCGCCACATTCCGGGTGATCATCGTGAACTTTGGCAGCTTGTCCGCTCAGGCGCTCGCTGCCGCAAGCGCCCTCGCAGCTGATGGTGTGACCGCAAGCGTCATTGATCCGCACTGGGTGGTTCCAGTGCGCGAGTCGGTGGTGGATGCCCTGCGCGAGGCAGATTTGATTGTGACCGTGGAGGACAACGGTGTGCACGGCGGTGCGGGTGCCGTGCTTCAGACCGAGCTCAATGCGGCGGGCATGACCACTCCCGTGCGCAATATCGGTATTCCGCAGCAATTCCTGGCTCATGCCGAGCGCCCTGAGGTACTGGCTCAGTTGCGCCTGGACAATGAGGCAGTCACTGAGCGAGTCCGCGAGTGGGTGCAGTCGCTGCGCTAGCCAGTCAGTGCTTCAATCAGTACGGGCACGCTGCGGTTAAGGATTAACTCGCTCTGCCAGTCGCGGGCACCATTGGCTTTCAGAACGCTACCTAACTCGTTTTCCATCGCACCCACTGGATCATCTGCGTCACAACTATCCAGTTCCACGTGACTGACGGCCCACGCAGCCGGACGGATTTGTCGCATGACGGCGAGGGATTCCCGGGAGATCTCCAGTTCTTCTGCGAGCTGCTCCACCTGCTGTTCCAAGACCCTCAGTGCAGCAAAAGCATGGGGATAATCGTCTTCCCAATTCCGATGATCGGGATATCCTTGCGAACTTCGTGGAAGCGGGGCAGGAAGCTCAGCTTCACGCAGTGCCATGGCGTGACTGATGGCCTGCCGAGCAGGGGCAACCAGATCCTTGGCCATGCGCATGGTTCCCAAAGCCCGCTTTGCGGAGTGGGGATGCTTGGCCAGCGCGACGATATCTTTGCTGGACATGGTGCGCTCGAGGGGCCGATCGCGCTGCTGGGCAAAAGCGATCCGAGCTTCAGCCAGCCCCCGTGCTACCGCCACGCTGCGCGGGGTGCGGAGACTTTGAATCCCCTTCAGGTTCGTCCACGTAGGGACCTTCAAAGGCCGGGCCTTGCGCAGATCCGCGGCACAGTCCTGCACATACCAGTCGAGGCGGCCGCGCGCCTGCAGTAACGGCAGCACGATATCCAACAATTCGTGCAGTAGCTCCACGTCTAACGCCGCATACGTCAACAAATCCGTGGTTAAGGGGCGCGCAGACCAATTTTCGCGACCCTTATCTTTGTCGATCGTGACGTCGAGAAACTCTTCCAACATCGCGGCCAAACCAGGCTGACCCATGCCCAAAAGCCGGCCGGCAATCTGTGTGTCATGTAGCCGGGTGGGCCGCCATCCCAGCGTGGTCAATGCGGGCAGATCGGTATGCGCGGCGTGCAGGATCCACTCCGCGGAATTCATCACGCGCCCCAGTTGATCCATCGCCGCAGAGAAAGCAGACCCAGAGAAAGCAGAGGCAGAAACAGTAGAGCCGGAAGCACTGCCCGTGGGATCAATGAGCAGCGTACCCGTGCCAGGGCGTCGAAGCTGCACGAGGAAGGCACGCTCGTCGAACCGGAATGCGGACGCGCGCTCCGTATCCACCGCGATGGGACCGTGCCCGGCAGCTAATCGGCGGGCGCCGTCGGCAATTGCTTCTGCCGTGTCCAGCAGTGGAGGTAGGCCGTCTCTGGGCTCTGCAAGGTGCACGTCAAGACTTTCGCGGTGAGGCTGGCGTCGAGAAAAAGAACGAAACGAAAAACGAACCGAGGCCTAGCCTGCGGAGGTTGCTCCCGACGCGCCGTGGCTGTGGGTGCCAATGGACGTGATGCCCTCGGGAGGAAGTCCCGCGACATTGGCCAGAACGCGGGCGAATGCCTGCACGTGGCCGGAAAGATCGGTTCCGGTGGCGGTCCAGGAGGCGCGCATCTCGATCTGGAACGCGCGGGGTGGCCCGCCGATCTCACCATAACGCACCGACGCGGTGGAGGTTACGGTGCCGCCGAGGTTGGTATAGGGACTAGTAGGGGAGTCCAGTTCCTCGGTCAGCCAGTCCCATGCCACGTCCGGAAGCAGTGGATCGGAGGCGAGGGAGGCATCCATATCCGCCTGGATGTAGGCCACAAGGCGCATCTTGGCACCGTCCCAACCTTCGTCACTGGCGGGATCGTGCAGCAAGATGAGGCGGCCAAAGGCATCGCCGCCGTGGTCCAGTGCAAACTCGGGTACGTGATCGGTGTCTGGATCCAGTTCGGGGTGCAGTACCTCGAGGCCCACGGCGTGGCTCAATGGCGCTAGGTTCCGAGGCGGGCGGATGTCACCGACGCTGATGCCCGTGCGGACCGCGGCGTGGGACATGGAGTGCACAGCATCGTCGAAGTACTGAGGGACGTCTCTGTTTTGCTCTGTCTCTTGGCTCACAAGGCCTCAACCTACCGTTGAGGGTTCAACGTACAAGAGAGGCGCGCCGATGGGCTGAGAGGGAAAATCGCCGAAGCGCGGTCGACATTTCTGCAAGCGTTTCGGTGCAGCCACAAGGTGCGTACCGCGAGGCGCAGATTGTGGGGGCACTCAACAAAATAGGGGATGCACGCAGGACTGGCATAATGACGGGCATGACTGCTGAGAAGTTTGCCCTTGAATCCGCCGACCTTTTTGCCACTGATACCGAGGCAGCTCGTCAGAAGCGACGTGCCAGCGTAGATGCCCCACTGCTGGCCACCGTTCGTGGCGAGAAGCCGAGTAGGCGACCGGTGTGGATGATGCGGCAAGCGGGACGTTCCCTGCCCGAGTACCGCGAGGTGCGGGCGAACGTTCCTATGCTCGACGCCTGCTTCGATGACGAGCGGGTTGCAGAAATCACCATGCAGCCTGTCCGTCGTCACGATGCGGACGCGGCAATTCTGTTCAGCGATATCGTCGTCCCGCTCAAGGCCGCAGGAGTGGATCTGGACATCGTCCCCGGCCGGGGCCCCGTGGTGGCGCAACCTGTACAGACTATGGAGGCGATTGCACAGCTGCCAACGGTAGAGCGCGAGCAGCTGGCAAACATTGAAAAGGGCATCGGCCACGTCCTCGAGGAGTTGCGCGATGACCAGGTGCTGATCGGCTTCGCTGGCGCACCGTTTACCGTAGCTTCCTACCTCGTGGAGGGCGGCCCCTCGAAAAACCACGAGGTCACCAAGTCCCTGATGTATTCCCAGCCAGAGACCTGGCACGCTCTCATGCGTGCGCTCACCCCGACGATCGTGCGCTTTTTGCAGGCACAGATCGAAGCAGGTGTGGACGCGGTGCAGCTGTTCGATTCCTGGGCCGGCTACTTGACCTCGCGGGATTATCGCGAATTCGTGGCGCCGTACTCGCACGCCATCTTCGAGGCCATTCGTCCTTACGAGATCCCGATGATCCACTTTGGCGTGGGCACCGGCGAGCTGTTGGGAGATATGGCCGTGGCAGGTCCGGACGTGGTGGGCGTGGACTGGCGCGTACCGATGGACTCCGCAGCCGCACGCATTCGCGCGGCACTGGATCACCATCGTCCCGATGCCAAGCCGGAGGACAAGATCAAGGCCTTGCAGGGCAACTTGGATCCGGCGGTGCTGTTCGCCGGAGATGACGTGATTGCAGCCCACGTCAAGCGCATCGCTGCCGAAGCCGATCGCGCAATCGACCGAGGCCAGGCGAAGGGGCATATCTTCAACCTCGGCCACGGCGTGCTGCCAACCACTGACCCAGATGCGATCACCCGCGCCTTCGAGGAGGTTCATAAGTCATGACCAGGTCCACGTCATCTCCCGGTGTAAACAACCGTTCGCAGGCGGATCGCCCGATCCGCGTTGCTGTGGTGGGCGGCGGTATTGCTGGCGTCACTGCAGCGTGGGAGCTGCGGAAACGGTTGGGACCGGAGGCTCACATTTTGATCGCCGAGGCCTATGACCGTCTGGGTGGCAAGTTGAAGACCGTCAACTTCGCGAACGGTCCGGTGGACATGGGTGCCGAGGCGTTCATGGGGCTGCGTCAGGACTTCGTGGACTTGGTTCGTGAGGTGGGGCTGGGGGACCAGTTGCGCACTCCGTCCTCCGATAGGCCTTCTGGTTTCTTTGTCGACGGCAAGCTGGTGGATATCCCGCGAGGAACTCTCATGGGGATTCCTGCAACGGGCGCTTCGGTTGCCGAGGTTGTGGGCCCCGAGGCAGCTGCCAGGATTGACGCCGAGCGCTCTGGTGCTCCGATGACCTGGGAGCCGGGTCAGGATGTGTCCGTAGGCCAGCTGGTGGAAGCCCGCCTTGGCCGGGTAGTGGTGGACCGCATGGTCACGCCATTGCTTGGCGGGGTGTACTCCACGGCTGCCGATGATCTGGGCGTACGCGCAACTATTCCGCAACTGGCCGAGGTCTTGGATGAGCGCGGTGCAGGAGGGGCAGAGTTCTACTTGATTGACGTTGTCCAACAGCTCCTGGATCAGCGTGCCGCCAAGGCTGCTCACACCGATGCGGGCGCGCGCCCGCCGATGTTCTACGGGTTCGAGAGTGGTTACCGCAGGTTGATTGATGCTTTGCGTGCGCAGTCCGGCGCCGAGGTGCTATACAACACGGGCGTGGAATCCATCGGGCGTAACAACGATGGCTGGTACCTCGAGCCCATTGGCTTTGTGGACGCAGTGATTCTCGCAGCTCCAGCCCCGACCACCTCAGTACTACTGCAAGATGTGGCACCGGTGGCCGCCGAGGCAATGCGTTCCATCGACTTAGCCAGCTCCGTGGTGGTGGGCATGCGTTTCGCATCGGCCTACGGAATCCCGGAGCGCTCGGGAGTGCTTCTGGGACCGGACGCGCCGACAGAGGCGAAAGCCTTCACGTTCTCCTCTCGCAAGTGGCCGCATTTGGAACAGCGTGGCGGCGCTTTTGTCCGCGCCAGCTTCGGCACCTTCCGTGATCCGTGGTACGTAGAGGCGGATGACCGTGCTCTGGTGGCCTATGCCCTCGATGGCTTGGAGAAGATCACCGGCGAGCGCAAGAAGCCGGAAGAGTACTTTGTGCAGCGCTGGTGGGGCGGAATACCGCGCTATGGCGTGGGCTATATGGAGCGCATCAATGAAGCATTCCAGGATGTTCGGGATATCCGTGGGTTGGCGCTTGCTGGTTCCATGCTTTCCGGAGTGGGAGTTCCGGCAACGGCGGCGACTGGCCGGGCTGCGGCGGCGGAGATCGTTGAAGAAATGGGATGGAATAACTAGCGCCACACCCCGTTCGGGGGACGTTGCCCCGAAGAAGCGTAATTTGGAATCCGGATATGTCGTCAAATGTGCTTGAAAGGCCGTGTCGGAATAATGACTGATCAAAGCAATGTAGAGGTCGAGAAGCTCAATGCGATCGTGCGCTACGCCATGTACTCCGTGTTTAAAGTGGAGCCAGGCGTGCTAGGCGAGAACCGGGAAGAAGCCGCCGCAGATTTCCAGCGTTTCCTCGATACCTTTGCGGATCAAGATCTTGAAGTCCGTGGCGTCTACGATCTCGGCGGACTCCGCGCTGAAGCAGACATCATGATCTGGTGGCACGCAGAGAAGATGGAAGATCTTCAGGAGGCTTACCGCCGCTTCCTGCGTGAGACCACCCTGGGACAGGCCTGCGAGCCAGTTTGGTCTAACGCTGGCTTGCACCGTCCTTCCGAGTTCAACCGCTCCCACCTGCCATCGTTCATCATGGGCGAGGACCCTGAGCAGTGGATCTGCGTGTACCCTTTCGTGCGTAGCTACGATTGGTACCTGTTGGATCCCAAGGATCGCGCCAAGATGCTGCGTGATCACGGCATGGCAGCAATCGGCTTCGATGATGTGCGTGCGAACACCATCTCCGCATTCGCTCTGGGTGACTACGAGTGGCTGCTGTCCTTCGAAGCTCCAAAGCTGGAGCGCATCGTCGAGCTGATGCACAAGATGCGCTACACCGAGGCTCGCCTCCACGTGCGCGAGGAGATCCCATTTTTCACCGGCCGTCGCATCAACGGCTCCTCCGAAGAGATCTCCGAGTTCGTCGCCGCTCTGGCCTAAAAGTTAACGCGCAAATAATCGCATAGAGCGCAAGAAGAAAGGCTCGCCAGTGAGATTCTGGCGAGCCTTTCGCTATATCTAGAGGCTGTTCCTCATCCGCGTCAAAACGCTCCCGGACCTACTCCGCAGGCTTGAGCGTCAAGCTGATGCTATTGATGCAGTAGCGCAGATCCGTGGGAGTATCGTAGCCCTCACCAGCGAACACATGGCCCAGGTGGCTCTGGCAATTCGCGCACAGCACCTCCACGCGAGGCATCCCCAACGAATTGTCTTCACGAGTGACCACGGCATCTGAATCTGCGGGATCGAAGAAGCTTGGCCATCCGCAGTGAGAGTGGAACTTCTCCGTGGAGCGGAATAACTCTGCCCCACATGCGCGGCAGGCATACACGCCCTCGGTTTCCGTGTCCGTGTACTCGCCCTTAAACGGCGCCTCGGTGCCTGCCTGACGCAGCACGTAGAACTCCTCCGGGTTGAGGCGTTCGCGCCATTGTTCGTCCGTCAGCCCCCGAAAATCCTCGATGGGATTCAGTCCAGGGTTAGTGCTTGGTTCGTTCGACATGCTCGTCCTCCTTGATCTGTGCGGTGGTTGTGCGATCTTCATTGTCGACGCCAGACTCATCACGTCCGCCGAAAAGTCCACCAGTTGCTACATCTCCCAACACTGGTGCACCGCGGCGTATTTCCATGACGGTCCACACCACCACGGTGGTGGCCACGGCGATAATAATCGCGCTCCAACCCACAGTAGCCCGGATGTTTTCCATCGCGCGGCCAATCGTGTGGAAGCGGTCCGAGTGCCAATGATCGGCGCTGAGGCAGAAGTAGACACCCAGCCAGACCACCGGGTTGTGCATCGCGGAACGATAGCGCACCACCGTCAGCAGCATCGGGACCAGCAGCATGGAGTAGTACATCTGGCCCAGAGAGCTCAAGAGGAATACGCCGGTGAGCAGCACGCCGGCCGTTGTAGTGGCCCACATGATCGGATCCCGGTCACGCCAACGCATCAGCAAAACAATGGCAATGGCAGTCAGGGCGGCAAATAGTAGCTGCCAGAACCACAGCAGCGGACCAGAGATACCGAAGTACGCGCCCACGCCAGTGATGGAGGAGTTGGCGTAGTCCCGAACCTCGCCGAGATAGGGAACCAGCTTGTCCAGGTAATCCCCGGGAGCAGTCATCAACGGCCAGGCAACGATATTGAAAACTACTGGCACGGCGATGCCCGTGCCGACGGTCGCGAACTGGCGTCGAACAAAAGGAATGAACAACAACGGAGCGAACTGCGGCTTGACCGTGATCGCCAGACCCAACAGCACGCCGGCCGCAATCTGCGCGACCACCGAGCGATGCTTCAACAACAGGTACAGGAAGCCCACCTCAGCTAGCAGCAAGAGCCCATTGATGTTGGAAAACAGCAGCGTGTTCTTCACAGACTCCGTGGCGAAGACCGCAACAATCAAGGTGGGCCAAACGCCACCACGCAAGCGGAAACCGAACAGCCTTGTGAGGATCGCCAGGGCCAGCACGATGGCCAACCCGTTGAGGAAGATATAAGCAATACGGCCGGAATCGAAGCCTGGCATGAGCGTCAACGGGCTCAGCAGCAACGTGCCACCGGGGGAGTAGAGGTAGTGCGGATCGACCGTCGAATAATCTTCCGAATACACCGGAACGCCCGCGCGGAAACGGCCGAGGGCCTCCCACACGGTAGTAAAATCATCTGTGATGTGGTTGTTGTGCGGAACGAGGAACACCTTGTAGATAAGGCTCATCAAAGCCAACGGCCACATGACCAAAGCAGTGATCAAAGAAATGCGAGCAGTGGACCACATGGGCAATGAGGGAGTTTGATCCGACACGGACGTGTACTCATCGGTTGCTGCCTCAGAGGCTGGGTGGCTAGTCGCTGGAGGGGTGTTCGTCTTGTACGCAGTCATCGAAAAAAATTCTATCGTGTGCACACCGATAAACAGGGGAGGCGACGCCGCAGATGACGACGCAAAAACGCCCACACAGTGCAGAGACCGTGTGGGCGTGAATGTGTTTCTGGATAATCTTCGAGGTGGAAACGGGAATCGAACCCGTGTTGACGGTTTTGCAGACCGTTGCCTAAGCCACTCAGCCATTCCACCGTGGCGTATACCGCCTCGACGATTCACCGTACAGCAAACTGTTGTGAACCTGGAGCGGATGACGAGACTCGAACTCGCGACCCTCACCTTGGCAAGGTGATGCGCTA
>NZ_JADGIT010000012.1:0-36366 GCF_015233855.1 Corynebacterium sp. ED61
GCATGTTCCAGATTTTCCCATCTACTCAGACGGAACAAAACCTGGGGCACTTCAAGGTACTTCTCAACCGCACGCACGATGAATAGCCCCACAAGGTCTTGGTGAGTAGCAACTTTGGCACCATGCCAGAGATTGCGAGCTTCAGAGAAGCGCTTGAACTGTTGCTGCATGTCTTCGGTCATATACCGGTAGGCAACCCACGGCGGATTGCCTACGAGAACATCCATGCGGCGATTTTTCATAGATAGCCACAAGGGGCGCACCTGGTTACGTACGTAGTATCCCCAGATCGAGTCTCTCCCTTGAGCATTGAGGCTGCACAGTAGATTAAACGTCTCACGCAAGGTATCCCGATCTGGGTCACTGGTAATGCCATAGTTCGACAAGATGGACTCAACGCTAGGTTTTTTCTCTTGCTGGGAACGGTCAGTGTAGGTTTTTGCTTTTGCGGTCATGTCGGAGACCAGGCGATCAAAAGTGCCAGGATCTTCAATGCTTGACAGGGGGAAAGCAAGAACGTGTCCGATATGAAACAGTGCATCGTCGGCGGTCGTTGGCGTCGTGAGGTCGACGCCGTCTGTGTTGATCGTGATCTGGCTTTCATCATGATTCGCCGATTGGTACCACTGGATAGAGTCACCCAAATGAATAGGCACCCATACATCCTCGCGATCTTCTGCCAAGCGTGAACCTAACGCCAGCAGATAAGTAATACGTGCCAGGGACACAGAGACAGGGTGAATATCCAGACCAAATACGTGTTCTTGAATGTGGTTCAGGATTGTTTGGTTATCCCATTCGGCTTGGTCTGCAGCCTTAATGATGCGGCGAACCAAGTGGTAAATAAAGGTGCCGGAACCGCAAGCCGGGTCAAGGGCTCGCTGTTCCAGTGGCTTCGTTAGTGTCTTTTCTACAATGCCTTCGGCGAGCCAATCGGGTGTGTAGTACTCTCCTGCTCCCTTGCGGGCCTCTGCGCTGATAATTGATTCGTAGAGGACTTTCAACACATCATGCTGGGTTTTTGACCAGTCAAACATAGTGATGCGGCGGATGATCTGTCGGACAAATTTCTCTCCATTCGACACGGAGAGAACCCAGTCGAAGAAGTCTGCCTCTACAGCGTTGTAGATACCAGCATCGCGAAAAGAGTCACCCGTGAGCATGGCTCGTGGGTCTTTCAACAATTCTGCAGGTTCAATACCCATTACGGCATGACCAATGGCGGCTGCTTCAATGGACAACATTGTGTGGTCAAGGAATAGCTTTTCTTGGTCCTCGAATCCTGTTCCCAATGCTGATCTCAGCAAGCGCGCCCACAATTCACGTTTGAGTCTCGTGGTGGGATCGTCTTCTATCGAATGGTAAAGACTGCTCAAGAACGCGCGGTCCTGAGCGTAACCAGGCGAAGTTGCTCCCAGAATGTCCTCAATTGCATCAGGAGAAGGGGTCACACCAGCAGGCATGGCCAGCACCGCTTGTAGCCAACCCACGAGCTCATCAGCCTTGGCCGGATTAGTTAGCTCAAAAGTCGAGAGACGGGGAAATTCCCCAGTCTTAGGATCTTGCTCGAAGAGCCACCAATTTCGCCCATCCGAAAGAATGCCGTTGTACCGCGAGCCAGTCTGCATCATGCGAGTCTCGACATAACCCTGCAGTTGCACTATGTACTCGTTCGCCTCTGCCTGTGTAATCAGGCGTCTTTTTACCTCGATAACGGTTGCGCCCAAGGCAATATCAATCCTGCGCTTGGAGCCATCTGCCAACTGATCCTCCAGCTTGAGAACCGTACTTGCCTGCTCTCCAGAAGGGATTAGGTTCGGCGCAGAGAGCAGCAACATCTTAATGTCCGACTGAATATCGGCTTCTGTCCTCCCTGCGGAATCTTGCTGAGTTAAGCGCTGGATCAGATCTGAATCAAAGTGCATATTCTTAGCGTATCGGCATGGATTGCCTTAGAACTTGCTTTGCCTACTTGTGCCATCCAAAGCGTGCGCATATTTACCCTCGATCATGCACCCCTGGCCTGCGGCCCCCATTTCAGGAAGACTTCCCCCATGGACACAACCACACAACGTCGAAACCTCATCGCCTTCTACTTCGGCACAAAAGTCGCAACCGCCGACGTCACCAGTGAACAAGCCATCCTTGGCGCCTCCCGGAGGGCCTACGCGGATCTGCAGCGCACGCTGCGAGGCATAGGCACCCACCCCGACCGCGACATCCTCAAACAGAAGACCCACAAGTCCATCATGATGTTCGTCGATGATCTCGCCACCATCAACTCGCAGGAGGAATTCGATCGGGCACACAAGCAATGGTGCGAGAAAACCGTCGCGGAGTTCGAACAGCGCATCCATCCCACCCGGCCTGGTTTCAAATTCCACTACGGCCAGGCCCAGAAGTGGCTGAACATGACATTGAAATACCTGGCGGTGCTGGACCACCCCGATGCGCAGAGGGTTTACCCCTACCTGCACGTGCCCGTGGACCTATACGTCTACAACGAAGCCTCCAGAGAAGGGATCAAACGCCTAACCGCCTGGTCAACACTCGGCCCAGAGAAGTACATCGCCTATCAGGAGAGCCTGAGGGAAATGGTGAAAGCCAAAGGAAAGTACTCCTGCCCCCTCGATTGGGAGGCTGACGTGTGGGTCACTAGAGGCAGCGCCACCCCATCCCCATAAGGAAAGGGCCTTGGAATGACCAATCTGTTTGACCCCGTAGGCTTCCCCGACTCCTTCCCCAACTACGAAGCCTTCGACAATTTTTTCGTCGAACGGAGCGTAAAAAGCATCTCGAGCGGCCTCAGAAGAGGAAGCGGATATCTCATGATCGACTGGAAGGACAATCAGGCCTACTGCAAAGAACACATGTTCAACGGGTCCTTCATAAAGTTGGAGCCCGAATACTGGTGACCCCGCAGAGCCCTTTAAGAACAGGAGCGAGCGTAGAGGCGGGGAGAGCCGGTGACTCGCTGGATTCTCCCTTTACAGTCACCTCACTGTCCCCTCCGAGATATTTGTAGAGTGTGGTCCGTCCGATCCCGAGCCGACGGGCCACCTCAGCCTTCGGTATTCCATCGGCTACCCACTGACGAGCCTGGGCCACCTGGGCTCCAGTAAGCACTTTCGCCCGTCCCTTGTCGACCCCGCGCGCTGTGGCGCGGACGTTCCCCTCGGCCTGACGCTCCTTAATGATGGAGCGCTCAAATTCGGCCACTCGTGCTGTTCAATCGAACCGCCCGCGAGATAATCCAGGGCTTGAGAAAACGCGGCGTCGAGGTCGCGCCCCAGCGATTTCGCCTCACCGAGTACGACACCTGACCAGAACAAGTCGATGTAGCCCGTGTTGCCCGTGGAGGCCCGCGCGGCGTCGCGTTCAAACAAGTCGATGCGCTCGGGGATCACGCCGAAGCTGCGCAGGAGATCAGACCAGAACTGTTGAGCATGGGACTTTTCTGTGTGGCGCTTGCCGGTGGATTTCCACTCATCAATCCGGGGTCGCCAGTGGGACACCAGCGAGGTGAGGTTTTTCCGAATGTCGCCACGATCCAGGGCGGCTACAGCATACGAGGAAGTCACACGCTCAACACTACGGTGATGCTCACCCGTGACCTGTCACATGCACGCACACTCCCGACTCACGACGTCGCACCCTTGTGCGTTCCGACTACCCCGAAAATCCCCGCCGTGGCACGACTGCGCTAACGCGCCCAGAAGCCACACACCTCTTGCATCATTACCCAATGTGTTTCGTTGGTACGAAACAAAGGGGTCGCTACCGGCCTGAGACCACGCCCTGCTCGGGGTGTTCCCGGCACCACTGGCGGGCTTGCTGACGGGTCCAGTCGGCAGGCACGCGGAAGTCTTTCCCGTGCACCGACACCGTCTTATACCCCGCTCCGGCCACAGCCTGTGGCGAGCCGTTCGCACCAGGCGACAGGGAGCTTGTGCCCGGTTCCAGCGCTTCCTGGAGCTGACGGGTCAGCCTCTCATTAGCGCGAGTCAATGACTCCACGCGGTGTTGTAAGCGAGCTAGTTCCAATCTTTTCAGTGGATCCACCGCGGGCATCCGGGACAGGCGCTCACGCTCTTGCCGGGAGATCACCACCTGATCCGTGACTGCGTTCTCCAGTCCGTAGCGCAACCCGTCTTGTTGCTCGCGCGTCCACTCCATGCCGCGTAGTACTGCCGAGAGGCGACGCGGATGCCCCTCCAACCATCGCACCACCGCATCCACATCCAAGCGCGCTTCTACCTCCACCACGCGCTCGACAACCTCAGTCGCCACCGCTCCTGTGCGTGCTGCGCGACGGGCCTCATAGGCTCGGTTGCGGCACGTCTGACTGCAATAGCGAGGACGCCGACCGGTGCCGCGATACGACAATTCAGCCCCACATTCCACGCACTCCAACGCTGTGGTTGAACGAGTGTCAGTCATAGTCAGTAAGCCTACCCATTTCGTCACAACGATAAACTGCAGATTGATCTGCCAATGGTGTGACTGACTTTTCTCCCTGCTTTTTTCGGCAAACCGACAGGGGTCCCGCCGCCACAGCAGCAAGAGTTGGCACGCTTTCGGCGCCGAAAGTTAGCCCATGTCCGATATCCAGACGTTATGACAAGTAGTCGGTTCCGAGCTGCAGGGAATCCAGAACTCGCCCCCTGCCTTTCCGCTGCGCCAAGCGCGGCAGACGCGTTGCGGTGTGCGAATCGATTCCATGGCCGGTAAGAATCAGCCGAAAATGTACGGCAGCTGGTCGTTCCAGCTTCGTACCGCGGTCTCATATCGCTCGCTGCGCTGCGCTGCAGCGTCAAGCTGCTCTGGCGCAACGCCAGCCTCGAGAAGGAGCCTGAACGTCAGAACCCACCGCAGCGACTGGTTGAGTGCATGGACATCAAGGATGTCTGCGGTATGCCCAGATTCCTCCTCACCCAGACCGTGGGCGCCAGCAACACGTTGGGCACGCACAGCCTCTTTCCACCGGCTGATTCTCCCAACGGCGGACGGCACTGCCTTGGCAACGGGCTCAGCGATTTCTCTGAGCCGCTGGGGGTATGACTTGTCGGCCCACCATGTCCTTAACGCGTCTTCCAAGCTCGTCTTGACCGGTTCCCCAACCTCCGAGTTACGCAGCGCTTCAACCGCTTGCCCGACTTGCTCCTCGTCGAAGCGCTTCGCATTCGGGTAAAGCCGACGGTGAAGCATTTCAGCGGCGGTCGCGAGCGTGAGCGCCTCGGTCTCAACGGTGGCCAACTCACCGCTCCACGCAGCAGCGAGGATCTGAGGGACTGGAGAAACCCGCGGCGCCAGGTCCAACCAGCGAGGTAGGAACTCATCACCGACGTCGCGGCGATACAAAAAGAGCTCACCAGAACTTCTTGGCGCCTCCGAATGGACCTGAAGCCCCAGCACGTTCACGCGAACGTCCCCCTCAGCTAACCCAAGCCTTCGTACTGAGCTTTCAGCTCCAGACAGCAGCGTCATCAAACTCGCGATCGGTGTCGCGACCTGAGAAAGGGCGTCGGTTAGGACCAGACCGCCGTCAATATTGAACACCGCGGCGGTGTTCGTCGTGACTTTAAAGCCGTCAGAGGCCGGTGGCGAGATCGTCGCCGACGGTTTTAAGCGGACCTGCCCCGGCGGTCTGATTAGGGATGCTTGCGGCGCGTCAGGGAGCTCAACAGAAAATGTGCGCGGGCCGCGCCCCTTCGCGGGAATGATGTGCTTCGTCGTCGGAATCCCGGCCCAGTCGTGGAGGTTCGTGACCTCCGCCTGGATCTCACTGAACCGCTGAGCTTCGTCGGGGATGTGGTCGCCGACAAGACACCAATCTGTTCGCATCTCCTGGTTTCCCGGAGCCTCCTCGTCAGGCATCGCGAAGCCCAAGGAGCGCCGGTGGGTCGTGCGCACACCCCAAAGGGTCACCGCACTCGGGTTCACCGCCAGCGAACCTAGAACTGAGAAGCGTGCCGGCTCCGAGTCGTTAGGGCTCCCGACCCAGCCTCCGTTTGGCTGTTCAGTCCACTTCACCGACGGAGTAAATCCGGGGCTCACCTCAAGGCTGGCGCGGTTCCCACTAAACCGCAGTACGCCGGTCTGCTGAGGGCTGTGAAACTCGCCACCCGAGTCAACGACTTGAAACTGACCGATGGACTCGGCCATCGGGTCGGGGAACTTGTCTAACGCCACGAACAGAATCGTATCGGGTTCAGAATCCATCGACGTTTAGTGGGTGTCGCATTTGACGATCCCCTAACGCGACACCGGCAATGCGTCTCGGAGACCGTACCACCCCTGCGTGCCGCCGTTGCATCTACGTGTAGCGCAAAGAGCGAGCGCAAATTAGGGGTATATGCAACACTGGCGGGGTGAAGATCGGGCATGGACGCGTGTCGACCGCGGAGCTCGGCCGGTTCTTCGGGCTGCACCGTACGTCGGTCTACCGGTACTTGAACGAGGCCAAATCCTGACTAGCTGCACTTCAATTCTGACCCGCTCTTATAGAAGAGCACCTCAACCTCATCATGCCTTTGTTGAATGCCCGACTTTAATGTACTCATACAACGTAGTGCGCCCCACCCCAAGACGCCGAGCAACCTCCGCTTTCGGTACACCAGCATCCACCCACTCGCGCGCCTGAACCACTTGCTCGTCGGTAAGCGCACGAGCGCGCCCCTTGTACACGCCGCGTTCTTTTGCCCTGGCAATTCCTTCTGCCTGGCGCTCACGAATAATAGAGCGTTCAAACTCTGCCACCGAACCCAGCAATCCCAACATCAACTTGGCAATCGGGGTGGAGTCCTCCGAGTAAATCTGCCCCTCTTTGAGGAATTTCACCGACACCCCTTTGCTGACTAACTCGTCAACAATGGCATACAGATCCGTTAGGGAACGCGCGCACCGATCCATCGACGTGACCACAAGCTGATCCCCCGCGCGGACATACCGCATCGCCTCGTCAAGGCCAGGGCGCTCACGCGATCCGCCGCTAGCCTTATCTGTGTAATAGGTGAATACCTTCTCCGCCTTGAGCTGTTCAATCTGGCGTTCAAGATTCTGGTCTTTCGAACTCACCCGGGCATAGCCCACCTTCTGCCCCGAGATCGCGCCTAGCTGTTCAGTGATCTCTAGAGGTAGTGACGGTTCTGTTCCGTTAGTCATGGAACCAACCCTAGCGAACAGGAAGTCTTGTGTGTGAATGTGATCGATATATGGCGTGATTCTGTGGTCGCTCTGTGGCGTGCAGGGCCCAACTCCGCACCTAAAGCTGTCGTCTCAAACCGGGTCACGTTACACAGAGGGACATAAGGTTTTGTATCCGATCGTGACCTGCCCCTCACACAGCTTCAGGGTCGGGAGGGAACGCCACCGCCCTGATAGCTGCGACCGTCTGCTCCTGGGTCAACGAGGAAACGTCGATGTTGGTAAACGCACGTCGGAGCCATGCTGCCTGTTGAAAGACTGGGAATTTGTTCAGCCTCCATCGCAGAGCACCAGACTCTTCAGTGTCCTCTTCTGCGCGGCGTCGGTGTTCTACTGGATCGATGTTCAGTACCACAGGCGTGAGTCGGACCGATGGATCAAGGTCGGACGTAATCTCCGACCAGTAGTCCTCCACCATCACAGTCTGGGGAACAACGATGGTCACGGGGCTGCCCTCCGGCAACTCCCGGAGGACAGCGTTGAGCGTGGTAGCCACAAGCTTTCTCCATGCGGGCCATTCCTGGAAGTCGTGGACGGGCACCACCGGCTGAAGAACAGGCCTTAGAAGAGCCCCGACCTCTTCAGGGTCAACGATCACCACACCGGGAACTTTTCGTGCCAACAACTTCGCTGCCGTCGTCTTGCCCGAACCGAACGCACCGTTGATCCATATGACGTGTGGCTGAGTCTGCTGCATGCGGGCAGTTTACCTTTCGATACCCGCTGCCTCACTCGAAGTGGCCTACTGCCACACACACGAGAAGGTCATGACATCACTAGGCGGCGAAACCGTTGATCAGCGCCTCGACGGTGGGCAAGCCGCTGATAGCCCTCCGACATCAGGACATGTCATCATGAGGCCATGAACAGCACGCATATGCTTCTGATCGGCGGGCGATCCGGTGTAGGAAAATCAACCGTGGCCTTCGCCCTTCATGACCTCCTGTCTGCACGCGGAGTCAAGCACGTCGTCATCGAGGGCGATGCGCTCGACCTCGCGTACCCTGCACCGTGGGAGCAGCAGATGGCAGAGCGAAACCCGACATCGCACAGCAATCGAACCGCTGACTCGGCGATTTCGTTTACGTTCGGCGTGCAGTTGCTCCGCCTGGCGCATGTTCTGCAGGCTAAGGACAGTGCATCTCAGGAATCATGCTGCGAACCGACCCACATCAGAGCGATGTTGCTACGGGGTGAGACATCGGGACAGCGCGTGGCCCTCCAATGAGCAAAGTGCCTGGTAGTCGACTGCATTCCCCCGAGCAGACCCCAGCTACGAAGGTAGACGACGGGTAGTCGCCTGGGCGTGTAGCTCGATGCTCGTGTGGCCGCCCTGTGGCCAAGCAAAAAAGGAACCGGCCCTGAGATCTAATCTCAGCGCCGGTGTCCTGTAACTGCGGGTACTGTCCCGCTATATGGGCTAAACAGTACCGCTCCCCCGAACGAAAGGCAAGTATCCAGTGCCCAGGCTGACATATTGTGCCGCCAGGCAGATCGAGCACGCCATCCCGACCGCCCGATTCCAGACCTACAGGCAGGCCACGGGAGACGTCGTCGAGGCGGCACGGCTCTACCTGTGGAACATCCAGGCCGCGAGCGCGTTGATGACGAGCTGGTCGAGGTTACGCAGACGAAGCTCTGGAGCGCGAACGGGCTCGCCAAGCTTCTCGACACCATCACGCAGGTGCAGAACAGCTACAACCCCCGGCTGCGCGTTGGCGGCGTCGTTCTCAACCAGCACGAGTCCCGCACGGTCGGAGGCGGCCACTGGGCGAGCGAAATCGAGGCGGCCGCCGAGGCGCGCGGCCTCTCGCTGCTCACCCCGCCTGTTCCAAAGCGGCAGTCAATCTCGGATGCGACTGAGGAAGGGCTCGGGCTCGACGAGGGTGGCCCGGACTGGCGCGAGCTCGCAGCGATCTACGACGGATACCTCAACCAGCTCACCGGAAGGAACTAAGAACATGGCCACGAAGCGAAGCGAACGCCGCACGTCCGCGCTCAGCGGGCAGACGCCCGTCAACACCCAGGCAGTGCCGGCAGCGCAGCCGACACCGACCCCGGCTGCGGAAGCGCCGGCAGCATCGACGCCGAGCGGGGGAGAGGGAGCGAGCAAGCTCACCCGCCCGAAGATGACCTACTACGCGGACAGCGACCAGAGCGGCCGCATCCGCGCCGCGTACTTCGCTGGTCGGGATAAGTACCGCTGGCGGAACATGACCGACATGCAGCTGCACGGCGTCATGGGCCTCGTCGAGGACCTGGAGCGTGAATTCAACGGGGGCAAGCACTTCGAGCTGATGCCCCCCGGCACCGGCCCCGTGGGCCGGCCGCTGGAATGACGAAAGCGAACCGCAATGTTTGAGAACCTGAACAACATCATCCAGTGGGTTGCGATCGTGGCTGCCGTCGCGTCCGTGATCCTTGTCATCTACTCCTTCGCCACGAGAAGCGTTATGGAACCCAAGACGGGAAGCCTCGTCATTGGCATCGTTGGCTTCATCGCTGCGGGCCTGATCTTCGTCCTGTCCGGCGGAGTGGTCACCTTCCAAGCGGCATAGTTCCGTGCACCGTACGTTCAGAGCGGCGGCGGCGGCCGCCGTTCTCACAGCGATACTCGCCGGATGCTCAGCGGGCGTCGACGAGCTGCGCGTGACCATCGACGGGGTGACGGTCACCGCCGAGCAAGCAACCAGCACCGAGGCGCAGCGCCAAGGGCTCAGCGGGCGCGACAGCGTGCCGGAGGGCACCGGCATGTGGTTCCCGCTCGAGCACGCACAGCGCACGGAGGTGTGGATGCAGGACACCCGTGTGCCGCTCGACGTCGTGTGGATCCGCGACGGGCGCGTGACGGGCGTTGTGACGCTCCAGCCGTGTTCGACGGACCCATGCCCCCGTGAGGCGTCCCCGGGTGTCGTAGACGCGATTCTTGAGGCCCCGGCTGGCACATTCAGCCATGTGTCGCCAGAGACAACCGTGCAGGTAGAGAGCGAGTAGGACAGATGGGCGTAGGACGGATTGACACCCCGCAGGCCAGGCAGATTGTGCAGACCGTCGCGGCGCAGCTCATCATCGGCTATGCGCCCCCGCATATGGTGGCGGCCGACGACCGGCGAAGAGCGGCGCAGCTCCGGAGGATCTTCGGAGACGACACCCACCCTGAGCCGAGCATCATCATCGGTGCGAGTGATGACCGGGGGATGATGCTGGGCGGCGCCGTGGTCGAGCCGTTCGTGTCCGACGAGCTGATATCGAAAGAGCCCGACGCCGCGCGGCAGTTCGCAACAACACACCGAATCCTCGCCGCCCTCTTCGTGCTGCCTGAGGCCCGCGGGTCCGGTATCGGCCGAGAGCTGCTTTCAGAGGCCGCGTACTGGGCTCTTCCTCATGGTGGCCGCTACCTCGACGGGTTCGTGGACGACCGGAATAATAGCGCGGACTTCTACCGCAGGTCCGGCGCGACCGTTGTCGGTCACAACACGGGACTCCCCGCACGGCGTCCCACCAACAGCGAGCTGAGCCATTACCCGGGCATTGACGGAACATGGTTTTACGTCGACGCATGGCGAATGCACCAGGGCAAGATCAACTGCGCGCGGTGCCGCGACGTGTTCGAGTTCGTCGACGAGGACGGCGGCTACCTCCTATGCCCCAACTGCGGGACGCCCGAGGCGAAGTAGCCACGCTCGACGTCTGATGTTCCCGTAACGATGTCACAGTGGGAACGAACAAGCGCTACCCGCATCTGCCGGCGCAGAGGGGCGAAGAGCGAGAGCTGCGCGAGGCGCGCAAGCGCGGGCCGCTGCGCACCCTCGATTCCCTCCAGCTTCGATTGCATGCGCAGCCGCTCACCATCGTTCCCGAGCAGATGACGATATGGGGTCACGCCTGGCTCCAGTTCGGGGATACGAACGTCCGGTGCGTCGTCCAGGTGAAACGTTGGACGGCCGACGCCGTGGGCGTCCAGGTGACGATCGACGGCGACAAGCTGCGGTGCTGGGTATGGCAGGGAGCATGTCAGCGAATCTCTGACCCGACCGACGTTTGGTAGCCCCGCTGTAAACGATCGCCGGGTTAGTGGACGGCTCCGAGTTCAATGCAGAGAACGCCACCGACGATGAGGACGATGCCGAGGCCCATCAGCCAGGTGAAGGGCTCTTTGAAGAGGAACTTGCTGAGGATGGCGGTGAGTGCGACGCCGGATGCGGCCCAGATGCCGTAGGCGACGCCGAGCGCCATGCCGCCGGCGAGGGCGAGGCTGAGCATGGTGAATGCGAGGACGTAGCCCACCGCCACGCCGACGTACCAGCGCTTCTTGTCGACGGCCATACGCAGGGAGAGCGTGCCGACGACCTCGAAGATGATTGCGCCGATGAGGAACAGCCAGACCATCACGCGACCTCTGCCTTCTTCTTGTGACCGGCCTGTGCGCCGAGTTCGACGCAGAGCACTCCGGCGATGACGACGACGATGCCGATGCCCATCAAGAGCGTGAGCGGTTCGCCGAAGATGATGAGGGAGAGGAGCGCCGTGAGTGCGACCCCGGAGGCTCCCCAGATGCCGTATGCGACGCCGAGGGCCATGCCGGTGCGCAGCACGAGGCTGAGGAACACGAAGGCGCCGATGTAGCCGGCTGCGACGAGTGCATAGAGGGCGGGTGCGTCGAGCGCCCCCTTGAGGGATAGTGAGCCGGTGACCTCTGCGGCGATCGCGCCGATGAGGAACAGCCAGCCTTTGGCTTTGTTGGTCACTGGGGGTCTCCTTCATTCACGAGTTGCAGGGCGATCGCGCGCAGGACGGATCGTTCGTCGTCGCGGACGGTGGGGATGCCGAGAGCAGCGTTGAACCATGCGCCGTCGGCCAGCAGGCGGGCGGCTCGAAGTGATGCGCGGCTCGCCGGGTCAGTGTCGATGTCGCTGCCGAGCCACGGGGTGAGGCGTTCCGCCCACAGAGCAGACAACCGCTCCCGCAGGTTCACGTCCGCGAGCAGGGCGAGATCGCTGGAGTCGAAGTCGCCATTGAGTGCGTAGTCGACGTACGCGCGCAGCTTGTCGATCGGCTCGGCATCCGTCGAGGCCCGAGTATGCAGATCCGCTTCCCAGCGGTCGATGATGCGGTTCACGACTGCGACAGTGAGAACTTCTTTCGTGCCGAAATGGTGGACCACCCCGGGCTTCGTCAACCCCGCCTCGCGAGCGACTGCATCGAGGGCGAGGGCATCGCCGCGGCGAAGGACTTCAACTGCGTGATCGAGAAGTTCGATTTTGGTTGGCACATTTCAAATATACCTACCATACGTATGGTAAGTCAACTTAGCTGCGGGCTCAGCCGTAAACGATCGTTTTCGGCGGCCTCGTCGACGTCGACGACCAGGTGTGAATGTTGACGCTCTTTGGCGGTGTTCTTGCGTTGTTGTTTGGCGGTGGCTATCCGATGACGAGGACGCTGGCGGCGGCTTCGACGACGTCGTCGGTGATGGTCTCGAGTTCGTTGATCTTGAGCACTCGTGCGATTTGGGGGAAGAGGCGTTCGAGGAGGCGGAAGTTGCCGCGAGTGATGCGTTCGATCGCGGCGATGGCTTGCGCGTCGGTGAAGTCGTCGGGGTCGAGGGTGCGGCCCAGTCGCTTCCAGCGACGTTCGAGGACGAAGAGGAGTTCGTCGCGGCCGAGGTTGCGGTAGCGGTGGGAGAACCCGAGGCGGCTGTAGAGCTGGGGGTAGTGCCGGAATCGTTGGTCGATGCCGGGCATGCCGATCAGGATGATCGCGGTGTGCTCACGGTCGTGCCGGTCTCGGAGGACTTCCAGGGCCGTGGGCGTGAGGCGTTCGGCCTCGTCGATGATGAGCAGCTCGACCCGCTTGCCCATGTTGTAGCGGCCGTGAGTCCCCGTAACTTTGCCGGTGGCGCGCAGGTGCTCATCGATGCAGATGCCCAGCCTGGTCTGCAGGTGGTCGATCTCATGGACGAGCTGCGCCGGCTTGGGGAGGACCGGTGGCGTGTAGAACAGGGTCCGGGATCGGTTCGCGGTGGCGTAATGCTCTGTGTCGGTCTCGCTCCGCGGTCCCCACTCGGTGATGAAGGGTTCCAGGGTGTCCCAGTGGGCGTATCGGCGGCCGGATTGCGTCTTGCCGACGCCGGCATCGCCGTGGCAGATGCCGATCGTGCGTTCCTTGCGGACGGCGTTGGCGAATTCGATGAAGCGGCGGTGTTCTTTCGTGACGATGAAGTCGCGGCTCATGGCTCGTCCTCTTCGTAGGTGCGTAGTCTCACCTGGCGTGGTGTCCGCGGCTCGGTTCGCGGCTCGTCACGGACGGCTGTCTGGGGGATGCGTTCGTTGATCTGTTGACGCAGCCGCCGACGGCGGGCGCGTCGGGCGGTCTCGATGTCGCGCAGGGAGAGTCGCTGGTTGGGGTGTGCTTCGTCGATCGCGATGCAGATGTGCGTGTCGTGGTCGTAGACGCGGATCTCGGACACGTCGCGCGGGTCGTACCTGATTGTCACGCTGCGTCCGACGAACGGCGCGAGTGTGGGTGAGAGGTACCGCTGGCCTTGGAAGTGGATGCCATCGCGTTGGACGACGCGGTTCTTCGGCAGGGTCAGCAGCAGCCCGTCGAGCTGGTCGAGGCTGTCGGGCATCCGCGGCAACCAGCCGTCACCGATCCAGGCCTCCTTCGGGCTGGCGCCGATCTCGCTGTGGGGGCGCTCGTTGTACTCGGTGACGAACCGGCCGATGGCCTGATCGAGGTCCGCGAGGCTGAGCTGCGGCTTCGGGGCTCGTGCCCGAGGGGTGAGGTGGCCGGGGAGGGTCGTGAGAAGTTCGGTGTTCACGGTGCCGAAGAATCGCTCGATCTTCCCGCGACCTTGCGGCCGGCCGACTGTCGAGTAGATCAGCCGGATCTTCAACGCCACCGCCGTGTACTCCAGATGCCTGCTGGTGAAGTCGCTGCCGTGGTCGACGTGGAGCACGTCGGGGAGACCGCACATCGCCCAAGCCGGGTTGGTCTTGCGCCAGATCGCCTGCCGCAATGCGAGCGCCGTGTTGATCGCCGAGGGCGCCCCTGTGAACACGGTGTACCCGCAGATCGCGCGCGAGTAGTCGTCGATCACGACCGTTAGCCAGGGGCGTTCCGGCTTCCCATCGGCGCCGACGATGAGGATGTCGAGTTCGGTGTGATCGGCCTGCCAGATCGCATTCGGTCGCTCGGCTCGGCGGCGGAACACTAGCTCGTGTCGGTCCCGGTACGCGGCTGGGCCGTCCAGCGCGAGGGTCACGAGTGCCGGGTCAAGGCGGTGCAGGATCGACCGGACCGTCGAATAGCTTGGACGGGCGCACCCGATGCGGTCGGCCTCGGCCATGGCGAGCCGGTGCAAGGCCGCCATCCCGGGACGCGGTTTGGTGAGTCCGAGCTGCTCAACGAACGCGACCAGGTCTGGGTCGGTGCGCCGGGTCCCCGCGTCCGCTCGCGCGCTCGGTTTCAGCCCGTCGATCCCCGCCACCGCGTAGTCATGGTTCCAGCGTTGAAGGGTGCGCAGACCGATTCCGGTCTCCCTGACCAGCGTGGCCAGGGGAATGTCATCCTCGACATGGAGACGCAGGATCCGCCACCGGGCCAGCGCGTCCATGGCACATCTAGTCGCCGACCGCTGCCGGGGTGCCGGTGGCGTGCTGATGACGGTAGAGCGTCGCTCTGGACCATCCGACCAGTCGGGCTGCGTCTTCGGCGGTGCGTCCCTTCGCGCGCGCGTCTCGCACGATCGCAAGCTTCTCCTTCACGACGCCCGGATCCACGGGTGGCCGGCCGAAGCGCGTGCCAGCCTGCTTCGCCGCGGCGATGCCGGCGTTGACTCGCTCGGTGATCAGTTCACGCTCGTACTCCGCCAGCGTCGCGAGCATGCCCAGCATCATCCGCCCGGACGAGGTCTCGGGGTCGATGCCATCCGAAATCGATCGAACCTTCACGTCCTTCTCGCGCAGCAGGTTCACCGTGTTCAGCACGTCGATGAGGGAGCGCCCGAGTCGGTCGATGCGCCAGACGACCACCGTGTCGCCGGGCTCCGCGTACTCCAGAAGTCTCTTCATCCCTGGCCGCTGCACCGCGGCACGGCTGCCCGAGGTCACGTCTGAGAAGACGTCCCTCGCCTCAACACCCGTCGCGCCCAGGGCGTCGAGTTGCAGGCGCGCGTCCTGACTGACGGTGCTCACGCGCGTGTACCCGAGAAGCCTCACCCGATCAGCATGCCTCACAAACTCCTGTCGCGCGACCCCGTGAGGCAGAGCGCGATGAGGCAACTTTTCGAGACGTTCTCAGCGCCCGAAATTGTGCGACGACGGCACCCTTTGACGCATCGCTCATCATGTCTCATTTAGCTAAAGGTTTACAAGACATCTACGGCGAACGCACTGAAACAGGGCGCTCCTGCGAGAATCGACCCGAAAACTGTCTCGTATACCTGTCTCACCGTAATGTGTTCCACCTTCTTCCAATCTGGGGTTTGGTGAGGCATGATGGTGGTCATGAGACTGTTGGGCTACACCCGGGTGTCCACCGTCGGTCAGGATCCGACTCTTCAACACGACGCCTTGGTCACCGCCGGGGTTCAGGACCGTGATGTCTTCAGCGATGTCACCTCCGGGGCGAAAAACGCTACTGAGCGTCCGGGGATGAAGAAGCTCCTCGCCTACGCTCAACCCGGTGACACGGTGGTGGTGTGGCGCATCGACCGGCTGGGCCGGTCCCTACTCGATGTACTCAACACGGTGAACCTGTTACGCGAACGAGACGTGAAAATCAAGTCCGTCTCCGACGGCATCGACCCGGAGACCTCCTCGGGCCGGTTGATGCTCGGCATGCTGGGCACCCTGGCTGAGTACGAACGAGAACTGATCACCGAACGCGTCAACGCCGGCATCGCCGCAGCAAAGTCCAACGGCACCCGCTTCGGCCGACCACCTGTGGATCCAGAGGTGGTCGACCGCAAACTCGCCATCGTCGCCGAGGAACGAGCCAAAGGCCGCAGTGCCGAAGACGCCGCGAGCATGGTCGGCTGGTCACGGGCGACACTGTACCGCCATCTGCAGGGCGCCAAACGACGACAGTCAGCACTGCCCGCCTGACACGGACACAATGACCAGCGCGTGAGGTGACGGTGATGGACGAGATGCAACGCTGGGAGATCCTCCGGCTCCACATCGAAGACGACATCACCCTGACCGACCTGGCACAGGCCACCGACATCAGCACCCGAACCCTATCCCGGTGGGTAGCCCGATACCGCGCCGACGGAATCCGCGGGCTACGCAACACCACACGATCCGACGCCGGAGCCCATCGCATATCCGCGGAACTCGTCGCCTACATCGAACACCTTGGTCTCACCAAGCCACGCCCATCGATCGCCGCCCTGCATCGCCTCGTGAGCTGTCGAGCACAACAACTATCGCTGAAACCACCCAGCTACGCCACCGTGCGCAGCATCATCCAAGCCCTTGACCCGGCGATGGTCACCCTCGCATTGGAGGGCCCGACGTCCTACCGAGATCGACACGAACTGGTCTACCGGCACCGGGCTGAACACCCCAACGCCATCTGGCAGGCCGATCACACCCAACTCGACATCCTCATCCAGAACCCGGACGGCACCCCGACTCGCCCCTGGCTCACCATCATCATCGACGACTACTCCCGGGCAGTGTGCGGCTACATGGTCACCACCACCGCACCCTCGGCAATGAACACCGCCCTGGCACTACGCCAGGCGATCTGGCGAAAAACAGACCCCACCTGGGCGATGTGCGGTATTCCCGACGTCCTCTACGTCGATCACGGCTCCGACTTCACCAGTGGCCATATCACGTACACCACGACAGCACTGAAGATCCGGATCATCCACTCGACCATCGCCCGTCCGCAGGGCCGCGGCAAGATCGAGCGGTTCTTCAGCACCGTCAACACCGAACTTCTCACCACCCTGCCCGGCCACCTCGCCCCCGGCGTCCGCAACCCACACCCCGTACTAGACCTGACGAGCCTGGATACCGCCGTCGGCGAGTTCATCAGCAGCTACAACCAGCGCACGCATTCTTCAATCAACACCAGCCCGAAAGCCGCGTGGATCGGGCAGGGGTGGATCCCCAGAATGCCGGAGAACCTTGAAGAACTCGACGGACTCCTGCTGCGGGTCTCCACCCACCGCCGAGTCCAGCGAGACGGCATCCACTTCCAAGGCCAGCGCTACATCAGCCCGACCCTGGCACCTTTTGTCGGCCATGACGTCACCATCCGCTACGACCCGCGGGATCTCTCCGAGATCCGGGTCTACGACCACGACACGTTGCTGTGCGTCGCTGTCGATGAAGACCACCCCAACCAGCGCTACAGCCTGGCCGATATCCAGGCCGCTCGTCGACGCCGACGGCGTCAACTACGTGCCGGGATCAACGAGCGCATCCCCATCCACGAGCCACGCCCATCAGACCTTGCCCCTGTGAACCCCGATGTGAGCGCCGAAGCGCCACGGCCGCGTGGTCGTACGTCTCGCCTGCGGACCTATGAAGAGGACCTGTCACCATGAACCGCGACTTCATCGTCACCAAAGAGCACCGCCGCTTCGTCGAGTTCGCCAACGCGATCCGCAAAGACGCCACCATCGGCATCTGCCACGGTGATGCAGGAGTCGGCAAAACACAGTCCGCCAGACGCTATGCCCACTGGGATGCTCTGGGCTCGTTCATTGACGACTGGGGTCCACGCAGTGAATCTGACCTGGCCATCTACGCGACGGCTCATCGGGCGCGCACCGTGTTCTACACCCCTGAGGTGCAACCGAAGTACCGGACGTTGATCCGTGACATCGAATTTTACCGGGGCAAACTCGACGTCTGCATCATGGAGCATCTGATGGCCACCGGACAGCGGGACAGGCTCCACATGCGCAGATCCAGTGGCGAGAAGCTCACCCAACTGATCATTATTGATGAGGCAGAACGTCTGCCTCCCACCGCCCTGGAGATGCTGCGCGACATCCACGATCGTGACGGTGTGGCGATCATGTTCATCGGCATGCCCGGTATTGACCAGCGCTTCCGGCACTACCCTCAGTTGTTCAGCCGGCTGGGGTTCTCGCATCGCTACCGTGCCCTGGGCAAAGACGAGCTGCTGTTCGTGCTGAACCGGCACTGGAGGCGCCTGGGTAGAGAATTGAACCCGGAGGATTTCACGGATGCGCAGGCCATCGCCGCGATCGAGCGGCTGACCCGCGGCAATTTCCGTGTGGTGGAGCGATTGTTCCCACAGATCAAGCGAGTGTTGAAGATCAACGAGTTGGAGACCATCACCGACGATGTGATTGAAGCTGCCGCCAGCACCCTGGTACTCGGCCACTGACCAGGTCAGTACGACACATAGTGATCAAAAAAGCAGGCCACATAGCGATCACATTCACAGTCTTGTGATTCACAAAGTGTTCGTCTGAGGTGTACTCCAGCAGACATCTATGCGCGCTTCTAAAGTTAGTGAGCATTGACGCACAGATTAGTTCGAGGTACAGTTCCACCCCATGAAGATCCGTTCCTAATTCGACGCTCACCTATTCATCGTTGACTCGAAGGCGGAACACGGCATGCCTATTTCTTTTGCCCACCTCTCTTTCACCTGGCCCGACGGCACTCCCTGTTTTTCGGATTTAAGCGCCACGTTCAGCGCATCTTTCACCGGCCTTGTCGGCGCTAATGGCTCAGGAAAATCGACCCTCGCTAAGGTGCTGGCCGGTATCTATCAACCCACTTCCGGCTCCGTGACGGCCCCTAAAATCGGCTACCTTGACCAAGATTTGGGGCTTAAAGTGACCGACACCATCGCAGACGTATTTAAGGCCCGCGAGATTTTAGATGCCCTAGCGGAGATCGAAGCGGGCAACTACTCCGAGGAACTCGCGGACATCGTTGCTGACAACTGGGATCTCAAGGAAAGGATCCAGGCCGCCCTTAGCGCGTCGGAGCTGAACTTTGCCCTTGATCGCAGTGTCGGCAGCTTGTCGGGAGGAGAGGCCGTCGCTGTGGCGCTGACAGCACTGTTTTTCACCCAACCAGAGATGATCATTCTTGATGAGCCCACGAACAATCTCGACGCCGCCGCCAGGGATCACCTCCTGCATATGATTGACGCTTCCCCGGCACCCATGGTGGTCATCTCGCATGATCGGGAGCTGCTTAACCACGCTGACGAAATAGCTGAGCTCTATCACGGCTCATTACGTATGTTTAGCGGAAACTTTGAGCACTACCATCAAACCATCGCCCACGAGCAGGAAACCGTGCGGGCGGAAGTAAGTGAGGCCAAAGCCTCCTACCGCAAGGAAGTTCGCCAACGTGCCGAGATGCAAACACGGCTCGCCCGTGACGCCCGCCGTGGAAAAAAGTTCGCTACCTCGAAACGCAAGCCCGGCATGGCCATGGGAAACGATAAGAACCGATCCCAGGTCTCGTCAGCCAAACGTGCCAGTGATGCCGCAGCCTCGGTGTCACAGGCTCGGGAAGGTTATGACTCTGCGCAGCTTATGTTGCGGGAGGACACTCATGTTCACATCGAGCTACCCGATACCAGCCTTCCCAATGCCACGCGCGTTCTGGGCAGCGGGCTGTTGACAATCGTCGGCCCCGAACGCGTCCGACTCGCCGGTGCCAATGGCTCGGGGAAAACCACGTTTCTCAACCGGATTGCCAGCGGCGACGTCGACTACGCACTGCCCTGCAGCTACCTACGTCAACGCATCACATTGCCGGCCGAAAAGAGTGTGTGGGAGCTGGTCACGGAAAGCAATCCACAGGCTGACCCGCAGCTTCTCCGCGACAAGCTGGCGCAGCTGTTGTTCCAGAATGACAGTGTCCACACACCGGTGGGACACCTTTCCGGAGGCGAGCGGTTCCGTGCCGAGTTCGCACGCGTACTGCTTACTTCCCCCGCACCGCAGTTCCTGCTACTTGATGAGCCGACAAACAACTTGGATATCCCCACCGCGGACTGGCTTGTCGACGTCCTCTCCGCTTACCACGGAGCGTTACTCGTAGTCAGCCACGATGAATACTTCTGTTCCCGCCTTTCACTGGATCGCACCATCGAGCTCTAAAAGCAATTCGCAATAGGTCAGTCGGCACACGAAAGCGGGCGTATGAACGACACCTCACAAATGTGCTCCGACAGCGCCTCTTTGAACCGTGTCATGACGACATCGTGATTCCCCACATCGTGTACTCCATCGTCCAGTAATGGTGTCCCACTTTTTAAGAGGTTGCTTATTAAGTGCTCAATGTAGGGCAATAATTCTGGAACGAGAATCCGGGTTTTGGCCCGATAAAGTGCAGTAAGTTGCGTTTATTACGGAGTCTTCCGTTTTATTAATAGGGTGTACGACAAAATACATCCTAGTGCCAACAAAGGGTTCAAGTTCAGCATGCTTCTCTTTTATCTCAAAACCATAGCAACGAAGTCGATGATCGCCGAGGCGATCCATCTCACACGAACCGAATCAAGCGCACTAAGCTGACAGATATGAAGAAGATAAATGTTGCATTGAAAAACTGTCACGGCATCCGCGATTTAAGTGCAACATTCAATTTCAATAAACAAAACTCCATTGCGATATACGCACCTAACGGCACAATGAAAACCTCTTTTGCGCGAACCTTCAAGGATTTTTCCCAAGGCGAAGAGACCTCCGACCATATGTTCCCAACTCGTCAAACCGAGCGCTCTATCAGTGATGAGCATGGGAAGGAACTCGACCCTGACGATGTAGTAGTTGTGTCTTCCTACGATGAAGGACTGCAGCCAAATGAGTTAACTTCGACTCTTCTAGTGAACCCTAACCTGCGAAAAGAATACGAGGATCTCCAGGTCGACCTCATAGAGGCGCGTGATGATCTCGTCGAGGCACTGGAAAAGCAATCTAAAACTAAGCAAGACATCTTCAGTACATTGTCGCGAGTGTTCACTGGTGAAGACGACAGATTCTTCGAGGCCATGCTGCGAATCCGACACGAAGTCAGACAACTGGAAGGTCCACTTTATACCGACCTTCCGTACGACATCGTATTCAATGAAAAGGTCGTTACTATCCTCCGCAATCCCGAAGTTCAGTCAGAGCTAAGTCAATACATCACGCGCCTAAACGAACTCCTCGACGAATCCACTTTCTTCAATCGAGAATCGTTCTCTTTCTACAATGCGACAAATGTAACGAAAAGCCTAAGTAGCAACGGGTTCTTCACCGCGAATCACTCTTTGCTCCTACACGGGGAGAGTAAAACTCGGTCAGTGACTAACGAATCAGATCTGAAGAATCTAATCACTGAAGAGAAGAGGAAGATTACCCACGACGAATCATTACGAATAAAGCTCGATGCGATTGAGAAGGTTCTGCAGAAAAACGCGGATACCCGCCGATTCTTCGACTTCATCGCGAGCCGAGAAGAGCTTCTTCCAGAGCTGGCCAATATCGATACTTTCCAACAAAATGTCTGGAAATCTCATCTGAAGGCACAAGAGCATCTTTTCGAATACGTTGTGACGCGTTTTGAAGACACGGAATCTCGCCGCAAGACGATTGAGGAGCAGGCGGTAAACGAAAGCACCCAGTGGGAAAAAGTTATCGATATCTTCAATGATCGGTTTTTCGTCCCGTTCCGACTCAGCGCAAAAAACAGACACCGCGTCATACTTGGCCAGGAGAGCGTTTTGGAGCTTACTTTCGAATTCGAAGAAGGTGACGAGACTACCGACGTTGAGAGGGAGGAATTACTTAAAGTCCTTAGCAACGGGGAGAAAAAAGCTCTTTACATACTTAATGTGCTCTTCGAGGTTGAAGCGCGGAAGGCTGCTGGTCGCGCGACACTATTTGTTATCGATGATCTCGCCGACTCGTTCGACTACAAGAACAAGTATGCCATTATTCAATACCTCAAGGAGATTGTAAACTACTCCGATTTCAAGATAATCCTCCTGACTCATAACTTCGATTTCTTCCGCACGGTGGTTAACCGGAACGTCGCTGGCTACGGACAGTGTTTTATGGCACAAAAAGACGCTGGAAGGATAGTTCTCAACAAAGCGGACCATGTCAATAATCCGTTCATCAATCTCTTCAAGCGGCACTTCTTCACCTGTGGAATGCAGCGCATCGCATCAATCCCGTTTGTGCGAAACATCCTTGAATACACCAAGGGGAAAACAGACGAAGATTACAAGGTGCTCACATCGCTCCTCCATTGGAAGACTGACTCCCCCTCAATTACAAACAGGGATCTCGACCGGATTTTTGCGGATACGTTCCACGGGCAGGATGAGGAAAGCTGGGGATCACCGGAAGACAGAGTGATGGATCTGCTAAACCAACAGGCCGAAGAGGCCGTCTCTGCCAAAGAAGGTGTCAATTTCGAGAACAAGATCGTGCTGTCCATCGCTACTCGAATACTTGCAGAGAAGTATATGATAACCGAGCTCAACGATCCCCAATTTGTCGAACGGATCACAAGGAATCAGACCGCAGAATTATTTAGAGAGTTCAAAAACCGCGAACTCGGCACCCCTGAAAGTCAAAAAATACTCGAGGGCGTCTCGCTCATGACGCCAGAGAGTATCCACGTCAACGCGTTCATGTATGAACCAATCATCGATATGTCCGATACAGCCCTGCGAAAACTATACCGACAGGCAAAAAAACTAGAGAGTCAGCCAAGCGGAGACGAAATAGTTTAGGTAACCTCTTTACCTTCTAATTGAAAGAAAAGCTCATTCGGCTCTCATCGACTAGGAGCCTTTCACACCATCAATTGCTCTAACCGGTACAGCTAAATAAGCATTGATCCCCGGGCATCTACATAGAGAGCTTGTCCGTCCCTCAGCAACAGCAGATTCCATTCTTGGCCGTAGTCTTCCACCGTCTTACTAATGATGTTGATGGAATACGGACCAGTTGTACCTTGGGCATGAGGAACCACCACAAATTCAGTGAGATGAAGCCCGGTATAATCCCCGAGATCAGGAGCTATGGAAGGATTATCCATCACCGTGGCTGGCTCGATTGAAGGACCAGCAACCATCGCCCCAGCAGAACTACCCGCATACAACTTTCCAGCACGCACAGCATCAACAAGAAGCTGGTCTGTTCCTGTGGATTTCAGCGCATGGAGCAAGCGGAATGTTTCACCACTCGCAACATAGACACAATCAGCTAGTTCAAGCTCTTGGCGGAAATCTGCCAGTGCCATCTGTGACACAGTGACAGGAACTAGCACCTCCGCCGCCTCGCGCACAGTTTTCAACTCTTCTTGGGTGAACGGGGCTTGCCGCATCTCAACTGCTGCATCATCGATATAGAGAATCCTTCCAGTCAGGTAGGTGCCAAGGTCAGGGTGCAGGTAGGAAGCAAGAAATAGGTTCACGAGGGCCAGCTTACGGCCTATTGATCCGCAGATCAGGGATCCTTGAGTGTTCAACAATCCACCGCGACGCGCCCGGATCGATCCACGTGGACAAAAGCCTGACGGCTTGCTGCGCACGATCAAGCCGAGCATTTTCATGCTGCCTGTTTCGCCTGATAATCGGCTCGTGATGAGCACAACGGTTACGTAATTTGTAGACCACATCAACCTCACGTTTGAAGTCGGTCAGAGAAGGCACAAAGATGCTAACTCCCTTCCCCCCATGCGAAGCGATCGGTGTAGCTACAAGGGCTTTACGAACCAGTGGCCAAATCGTCGACGCGTACGTATTGGTAAAAAGATACGCCCAGAAATCGAAGCTCAACTCAGCAATCACCCGCCCCGATGGTGGCACCTGTGCTCGAGCAATCCCCGCCCGCCGTTCCGCCTTCTGAATAGACTTCTTCGCCTGTCGATCAAAAGGAATAGCCGGGTGGACATACCACCGCTGCCCATACCTTGGAGACACAGCAGTATCGACACAGTTACGCAAAAGCACCTCGACATGCTGAATGTCTTCCAGGAAGGACTTGGTCACGCGAGTATTCCACAGGTAGAGCGCTTCGGGATCCAAATGGAAGCTATAGGTTTTCATCCGCTCGGACGAAAACCACGCCTCGAGATCGCTCTCCGGCTTATTCTTGGCTGGCATACGTACCAGTGTTACACTCAAGAGCGAAGGCCCCGGAGCGATCCCTACGTTTTAGACGTATATCACCGGGGTTATTGATTTTTCTTGAACCCACCTTCCCAGAAAGAGGACTCTCCTCTCAGAGTTATTTCCTTTGCTCTCGACGCTGGCCAGGAGCTGCCCCACTGCTTTGGAAGAGGCTGACCATCTGAGCAACAGACAGGTCAGAGGGCAGCTGATGCGAATGCACACCAGACCGCTCGGCCCATTTCCGCGTCGCCTGTCGAGAGGGAAAGATCTTCGCCTGGGTGACGATATCGACGATCCCACGACCCCTCCCCGTATAGACGGCGTGCACTAGAGCTTGGAACGCCTTTCGCTTTCCAACTGGTACCAACATTTTAGGACGGCGTCGGATGTGCAAAACGCCACCATCCACGCTAGGACGAGGGGTAAACGCCTCCCGGCTAACACGTTCTCCAAGCTCAAAAGTGAACCACGGAGCCCACTGGGCGGTCATCATGGTTGACGCACCGACGCCAGCACGTCGGCGGGCAACCTCCCACTGCATAAGCAGCACAGCGTCGGTCCAGCCTGGGGCGCGAAGAAGGCGCCGCAAGATGGATGTGGTGATATGAAACGGGATGTTACCAACAATCACATGAGGGTGGGCTGGCAGACGGTATCTCAGAAAATCTTCGTTGATGACAGTCACAGCATCGTCAAGTTCCCGCCGCAGCGCACCTGCCAGCGCGGGGTCAATTTCAACAGCTGTGAGAGATCGTCCCGTACAAGACAACGGATGAGTCAGCGCCCCTTGGCCGGGACCAATCTCAATCAAGGGGCCGCTAGTGCTTCCCACACGCTCCAAGAGAGAGGCGATAACGCGGGAGTCAGTGAGAAAGTTCTGGCCGTTTTCGTGACGACCACGAGAATATGCAGACATGGGATGCTCCGAAAAGAAGAGTTTTGGAGCCGGGCATGGCAAAATGACCGCCCGGCTTAGTGACCGGAGCGGTGACCACTACTGGAAGGTCAACCGCTGTTAGCGGTTGCGGCGCAACCGCATCGAAGCGGTTCCCAAAATCAACATGTTCTCGACATTAGCATCCGTTGTATTCAGATTGAACTCTCATCCTTGACGGACAGATTTCCCTTAAGAAATACGTTTTTCACATTCAGGACATTCCCTTACTTAGCAATAATCAGCCCGAACCATCCGCAGTTGACTGGAAAAACACCCACATCTGGGAGAATCAAATCATGGAACCAGGAGCAAACAGCGTCCCCTTCACCGAGCAAGGAATGCCCACCCACCAACAACTCGTGCTGCCCATCCTCCTCGCAGTCGACAGCCTCGGAGGATCGGCCAAAACTCAAGAGATTATCGAAACAGTCCTCGAACATCTCCCCCACGCTGACGCACTCCTCCAAGTTGCTTACCCCAACAGACCGCAGGATTCCGTTCTCATTAGCCGACTAGCCTGGGGCCGTTCCACAGCAAAGCGCATCGGCGCTCTTGAACAACCAGCCCAAGGTATGTACCTGCTCACCGAAGTCGGCGAGGAGATCATCAAGCTTCCCGACGTCGAAGCCTTCTCCACCATCAGGGAACTCGACCGGGAAGCTTTTCGAGCTAAACGGAAGCAAAAAGAGTTAGAAACTACTACCGACACTGCCGAGCCCCGCGAGGGCATTCCCGACGCCGACATCCTGTCCGCTTCCGACGAGGAAACCCATGAAAGTGACTGGAAGAGCCAACTACTCAGCCGTCTACACCAACTTCCTCCTGAAGGCTTCGAGAAGTTCATTATCTACCTTCTGCGCCGGCAAGGGCTGCAGCTTCAACACACGGGAGGATCCGGCGATGAAGGCGTTGATGCCATCGGTACCGCTCCGCTCAGTCCAGTCTTATCCTCCCGCGTGGCCGTACAAATTAAGCGTTACGCTCCGGAAGGCAAACCCATCGGACGTGAAACAGTTGCCCTGTTCCAACGCGACGCCCAAACCAAGGGCGCTGAACGTGCCATCATCGTCACTCTCAGCCGCTTCACTGAACCGGCACGCAAAGCAGCCACCTCCACCGTGCCGACCGTTGACCTTATTAGCGGTGACCGCCTTGCCGAACTGATCCGCACTGACGGAGAATCCGGCGTGAAACTCCGCCCTACCGTTGACCCGAAATGGTTCGACAGATTCGAATAAGCAAACAGTGAAAACCTCGACTTGACTAGAGAACAACAGGCATCTCGCATCACAGCAACGTGCCACGATTCACGTGGAGCTCTCCTGACGCCTTACTAACCTAGTTACGGAGCCTCCCTACAAGCTCTCCCGCATCGATGTTCAAAGCTTCCGCCAAGACGACAATATTGATCAAAGCAATATTGCGCTCTCCCCGTTCGACAGAACTGACATACGTGCGATGCAAGCCCGCACGATGTGCGAGCGCCTCCTGCGACAGTCCCGCCGCCCCCCGTGCCTGGCGCACGCGGGCACCGAAGGCTACAAGAAGCTCACTATTGCTGGGCACCTCTTTAATGTCATGTACTGACGACTAAAGGTCTACAGACTATGAGTATCATCGAATAAATAGCAGACCCCCAGCATCCCTCTCAAAGACTAGTGCTGGCATGTCCTGCCACGCACTGTTTTCGACGAATACTTCCCCCTCCAGTGATCGGTCGACAATGAACAGAAAAGACGACGCCCTCAAATCAGTGGCACAGCGAGCCCGGCTACATAAAAGCGCACGCCGACAACTGGCTGCCACCGACTCCGCACACTTGTCTCCACACCACACACTCTCCGTAGACCTCCCCTGCTCGCTGTATGCACAGCTAGCGACACATGCGACAGAGGTAGGAGAGCATCCCAACGATCAAATCGCCCGTGGCTTAGAGCTCTACTTCACCGAAGTGCAACGCTCCACCTCATCTGAAGGCGTTCCGAGAGTGCGCACTTCCTCTCATGACTCCTCAGAACAGCTCAGGCAATTGCCCGATGATGTACCCGTTGTTCAGCTCAACACTCGCGTTGCCCTTCCCTACTACCGGTTCATCAAAAAAGAATCACTTCGCACGGGGCAAACCGTGCGCTCGATCATCGAAGGCGCCATTGCCGATAAATACGGAGTACCCAACTTTGACGAGGCAGAGCAAACTTAATGAACCCTCATAGATAAACCCGCCCACGCTCAGAACACAGATTCGATCGTGAAACAACCTCCCCCCTGCGGTCATGGCCTCTGTCTTCAGACACCGGATCGCTCCACAAAGCCCTAATCGGATCCGCCCCCTTAAAGCACCTGCTCCTAGCTCAGTGCTTTAATCGCACTGCCTTGGTCACCATCTCCTCCAGATCCGCCGGTAAGACCGGACGTAAGCCTGTGGCCTCCAGACTCACGTTCACATTCTTACGCCGAATCGCCACATCCGAATGCGTATGCCCATGCACTCAAACCCCTACAGGAGCCGCCCACCGGGCCAGCTTGTCCGTCTGATGCGGATCAACCACCGCGAACTCCCCCACAGCTCGCGGAATATGAGTCAACAACACAAGCCACCGGCCAATCCGCACCTGCAGATCAAACGAGATCACATCGAAGACTTCCCCATACTTCGTAAGTCCACGTCACCACCGAATCCATCCCACACATCGGATACACACGATCATGGTTCCCCGGCACCAAAATCATGGTGAATGACTTCTCACGCTTCAGCTCTCCCAAGCACCACAACGCCATACGGAAATATCCCCCGAACACACTAGTGTCGCCCCATCTGGAATCTCTCGAAGGTTATTCACGATCACTTCATCATGTTGCTCAGTTGGAGCAAATCTTCGTAATTCCGATACAAGACGATGGCCCAAATGAAGATCAGAAACCGTCTAAAAACCTGGTCCTACTTCACCAGCACCCATCTCTACCCAACCTCAAAGAGTTCAATCCTCTAACTGCGAGCAGGGGAACCGTATATTGCTTACGGCCTGTCACCTTTTCTCTTTCGCCCCACAGGCAGTTCAATCCCAGCCTTAGCCACAGCCCGCTGGACGGTTCTTCTTGAAACGCCGAACTCTGCGGCAGCCTCGTCCACTGTTGGATACTGATCTACCTCGAAGAGCCTATCGTCAAAATAAGCAGCTATCCGGTGCGAGACAGATCGTCCTTGTGCAGCACGCTTCTTATTAGCTCTGGTTAACTTCTGGGTTTCTGATTGTGCATACTCGCTATTTCGGTCGTTCCATCGTTCTGCTGCTTTCTTCCCGCCTCGGCGGCCCATCGTTGCCAGAGCCTTACGCTCACGACTTGTTGCCGCTCCTGTGAGCGTTACAGAACCCGTCGAATCCGACTTGCCCGCCAGGACGTAACCACGCACACGCCTGGCCATCGTCTGGCGATCCCTCATCGGTGGCATCTCCGCCTGGCGGCCATCTGCACCGAGCTTGTGAGCCAAGTTGTACGCATGCTCATAGGCGTCAATAATCGCCTCGTCCTTCATAGGCTTGGAGGCTGCCCGGAGTTTGTGTGCCGTGTACAGCGCGTGCCTAAACGCGGTCTCATCCCGTGCAGCGCGCCCCTCGGCGATCCAGAGCACTTTGACACCATCGATGCGTTCGGCATCCAGTCCGTCGAGATCAGCCATGTCCCCTTGCAGCTCTTTGGCGATCTTCCAATAGGCTTGCGCTTCTTCCCTACGGGTTTTCACTGCATTGATCAGCTCCCGTCCGCTGGTAAAGGATTGCTTCGGTGCAGGGGTCGGTGCCGCATCCGTGGTGCCGTTCATGCGCCGTACCTCCTGAATCAATGCGGCCAGCTGGAAGATATCTGAGTGCTGATAGTGCCAATGGTAGGCAGTGGGATCATCCCCGGTATAAAACGGCGAGCGGGAAAACCCATGCGAGAAATGCGCATCCGCACCTAACAGCTCACACAGCTGATTCGTTGTGGCCCGCAGCAGGCGCATGTTCGACGAATCCCCTGACGCGTCGGCATAGACCGGGTCGATCAGCCAGATCAACTGTGCTTTGCCGTTGATCGGGTTAACGCCGATCCAGGAAGGGGCGCAGCTGGCGTCTTTCATGGCCACCAGGACGTTGATGACCTCAGGGGCCATGTCGGTGACGTTGCCCCCGGCGGAGCCCAGCATGTCCACGTCCAAGACAATGACGGTGGCTCGTTGCTTATGGACAAGCTTGACGTACTGCAGCCTCCCTAAAGCGGAGGATTCCACACGGTAGAGCCGAGGCTTGCGCTTACCGTCTTTGGTCTTCGTCCACGCGCCCGAGAACTTCCGTGTGGGGCAACCATGCAGGGTCTCCCGGTCAAGGTGCTTCAGCAGCTTGTAACGCTCGTAGTCCGTGGCTCCCCGGGACGGCAGTGGCACAGTACGGGGGGAGAGAAAATCCGCTGTTCGCGTTGCATCGGCGCTGTTGGGCGGAAAATGTGGGGACACATTCTCGGTCCCATGGGGTATAGTCATGGACAGGCTTTCTCCCCACTTGGGATGGGGCGATAAGCGAGCGTCATGCGGGTTGCAGCCTGCGTGGCGCTCTTTCTATGTATCAACACAATGTCTAAATGAATCACAGTGTTGGAATTCAGATTCAGTTTACCACCCGGCCAACCCGGTCGAGGTTACGACTTTGCAGACTCGACACAGAATCCAGGACACAACCATACGGTCATATGATCATATATCCATGCAGACATGCAGCTATATGATCATATGGCTGTGTCTTTACAGATCGTGCGCTCCTTTTCGCAATAAGCTTCAGTCATGCCTCACGTGATCTCAGTCGTGCAATCAAAAGGCGGAACTGGAAAGACAACCGTCACCATGTTTTTGGCAACTGCTATGCAGAAAAAGGGATACAAGGTCGCGGTTTTAGATTCCGATCCCCAACAATCTGCAATGCGGTGGAGCTCAGCATCAGAAGAACCTCTCCCCTTCCCAACACTTCCCGCCCCTTCGCCAAGTGAGCTCTCAGAAGGTTTGCACCGTGCTAAGAAAGCTGATTTCGTACTGATCGACACCCCTCCCGGAAATGAAAAGATCATCGATGCTGCAGTATCGGCCGCATCACTTGTCTTGGTTCCGACCGGGGTATCTCCCATGGAGATGGATAGAACACAAATCACCCTTGATGCACTTGCTAAAACGACGACTCCGGTAGCAGTTGTGCTTACAAACGTTGATCGTCGAGAGAAGTTAGCCGATACCGTCCACGCCGAACTGGTAGGAGACGAAACTATGGCTCTGGCCGATGTCGTCATCCCCACTCGCGCTACAACTCGAAAAGCATTTGGAACTGTTCCCGATCTAAATGAGCCTTGGAAGGCTCTCGCTACTGAACTGTGTTCAGCATTTGAAGATTAAGGAGAAGCATATGGGAATCAAGAAAGCACTCATTCAGCAAAGTTCCGATGAGCAACACTCCTCCAGAGAGGAGAAGGCACCTTCAGCAGAAATGTTTGAACAGTCACGGCGGAAAGCCACGACTGTACGACTGTATGTATCGGATGACCAAATGCTCGAAGATCTCAAGACGGAAGCTTTTTTGAAGAAGACGAGTATCTCTAAGCTTTTCCAAGAGTGGGCCTCGCGATGGCTTGAAGAGCAACGAGGGGGGGAGGAATTAGAGTTTTAATGACCATATAGCCATATGACTGTATGGACATATAGCCATTAAAACTCTGTTACCAAAGGCCCTCTCATCCACGATGAGTCTGACAAGCTCCTCTGTTAGCGAGGAAGCGTCTCTTATTCTCATGCTGCACGCCGTAGTGTTGTGCGGTACTTTTCCAAGTGGTGCCATGATCGCCCTTTCCCCAGGGGGGTGGCACCGTTTCGTAGTCCCCGTTGCCGCGTTGAGAACCCCCCGTTACGCTCCGCCGCAGCGGGGACTACCCCTATCCCCGCATCACACCGGACCTAGAAGTCCATCCCCGGATTCGTGCCATGATCTGGACTCCACGACTGTTCATCTGGATCCGCGTCAGGGGAGGGGAGAGGCACACCATGTGCCCGCCGCGACTGGATCACAGCCTCAAGATCGAACGACGGCATGTACGGCATACCAGGGGAGACATAACCATCCGCGTGCTTCTCGTCGTCCTGCCACACAGCATCGGCGCGCAGTCCCGCGAACTCGACTGCCGCCTCCGCCCGCTCGGCCTGCTGCTGCGCCTCCGGTAATCGTGCACGATCGGTCCGCTCAGCACGGATCTCCTCTGGTGTGGCCAGTGCATCCAGCAGTTCCACGCGCTCGGCAGTGACCGCATCGTCCTGATAGTCCGGGCGAGTGACATACCGGCACGCCGTGCGCTGCTGACGGATCTGCGCCAACTGCTCATTCAACTCAGACTTGGCCTGTTCTAACGCCTCGCACTCACTACGAGCCTGGGTGATCTGTCCGTCAAAGGATGCACCGCGTAGCTTCGCCCACCGGCTCCGCGACTGCTGCGCCGACTGCGCCTGACGCAAACGACCACGAGCCTCATTCAACCGTTGCCCCACGACCTGATGCTCCTCGGACACCGCCTGCTTGCGCTCGTCGAGCTGCTCGATCAGCGCGGCCTGCTCATTGTGCTCAGTGACTGACGCATGTTCTGCTCGCGCAGCCTCACACCTGGCCGCAACCACCTCTGGCTGCTCGATGGCCCACTGCAAGATGGTCTCCGGCACCGCCCACAATGGGCGCTGCGCGCGATCCCGCACCGGGGGCTGATCCTGACGGCGTACACACCTGACCATCCGCTGCTGCCGTGCAACCCGACGATCCCGCATCACCTCAGCCATGCGTGTGCCCACAAACGGATCACCATCGACCGGATACGCCGAGGACAACCGCTCCAACGACCACTCCCGGTAGGCATCCCGCCACAACTGATGCGGGGTCTCATCCCGACGATCCCTCGCACACGCCGCGACCAACAACTCCTCGGCATACGCCACCGACTCCCGCCGCTGCGGCGATGCAGTCACTCGGGTGTGCGCGGTGTCCACATCCCCAGGAGACGACTCCGCCAGATACAGCACGTTGGACACCCGGCCACGAGTCATCGGCACGTACACACCAGCCCGATCCACCTTTGAGGCATCGGCTACTACGCGCGCCACATCCACTGTCATGCCCTGGGCAGAATGCCCCGTCGAGGCATACCCCAACTGCACATGCTCACAGACATACTCCGCAGGCAGGGTCACGGTGACGTTTCGATCATCCCTGCGCCGCACCAGCACCGAACCATCAGCATGAATATCCTCAATCGTCCATCGCTGACCATTACGCACCGGCTCCCCGCCAGAGGCCACCAGGTCATAGTCATTCCGCCGGGTCAACACCACATCACCCACACGACCCCACTGGGTACGCTCCGAGGTGTTCAACCGCGCAGTGGCACCCGTGGCCTGCACCAGACCAGCGGCAACGCGATGCTTCTGTGCCGCACGATTCAGGGCATCCACTGTGTCCCGATCACCAGCAATCAACACACTGTCAGCACCGGCATCCACATCCGCACACCACCCAGCCAGCGCATCATCCAACATCGCCGTGACGCTACCGGCATACAAACGACCAGCATTCCCGTACCAACTCGCGGCCTGGGCAACCAGCTGACGATCCCCCTCACGCAACCACTGCGATACACGCCGCTCCACAGCATCCTGCTGACGGAACACCTCCGTCAGCTCCACCGCATCCGGCAACTCGGACGCCAACGTGCCGAGCAACCCACTGCGGGCACGTACCGCCGCGTACTGATGTGGATCACCGACACACACCACACGCGCATCAGCAGCCGCCGCGATCTCCAAGACCCGCACCAAATCCCCAGTGCCGACCATGCCCGCTTCATCAACCACCACGACCGTGTCCCGATCCCACCCCACCTTCTCGGCAGATTCAGCGGCAGTCAACTCACTGGTGCCATGCAAAACACGAGCAATAGTGGAGGATTCATGCGCCACCGACTCCGCCACCATCACATCAGCAGCCTTACCCGTCGGCGCCAAACCCACAACCCGCTTACCTGCGGCCTCCCACGCCCCACGCGCAGCCTTTAATGAGGAGGTTTTACCCGCACCAGCCGGGGCGATCACGACACTGGCGCGGTAGTCGGATTCCACCACCGTCACCATCGCGCTCGCCTGAGACTCCGACAGCGCTCCCTCGACCGGAACAATGCTGCTTCCATCCACACCACGGCCGACTTCGGCCGTAGCCAGATCAATACCCCGATCCACTTCCCGCACCACCAGTTCAGTGGTGAACCGCTGCGACCCCTCCCGCATTGCCCGGTTGTACTCACGCGCCCGTTCCGGGGTGACACTCCAGGCCACACTGGTAGAAAAAATCTCATCCACCAACTCCTCCACACGCTCAAGAAGCAGCGAACGATCCACATCAGCCGGAACCAAACCAGCAGCGGCCTCGACCACATCTGCACGCGTAAACGTCGACCGAGTCTCCGTCACCGCAGCCATCACGTCCACAGCGTTCGGCATCACCGCGCCACACTTGTTCGTCTCCCCAACGCGCACGGAATCAACAAACTTCCGCGCACGCTTCCCGGCGTCAGATTCCGCCCACTGGGTACGCAATTCGGACAGGGGAGTGGCCACATCTTTTACCTGCCGCGTTGTCTTCTGACCCACCCGCGCCAGTGCTGCATCCCGCACCGGATTCGCCTCCGAATCCGACGCCACACCGTTGGCCTCACGCCACGCATCAATCTCCCGGCTCCGCGTCGAAAAATCCCTCAACACACGGCTATCATCCAACCCTGCAATCTCCGCACACCCATTAGTCACCTCACCCCAGGCCACACCCAGAGATGCCGTGAGCTCCGCCCGCAATTGCGCCTGATACACCATCCCCGCCGCCCGCAACTCGTGATACAGACTCACCCCATCAACCGTGCGAAACTTCCCATCCCGACACAACTGCTTATTACTGACCAACACATGCGTATGCATATGCGGATCACCCGCCCGAGACGTCCGATGCTCATACCGCACACCCGACAACCCCACGACTTTTTCCAACACCATCGCAGACCGATTCGCCGGATCGGATTTCCGCGTATACCCCGCATGCGACTGCAAATACTCCAACCCCCGCGCCACCGCATTCTCGTGCGCGGCATCCACCGCCGCGCGCACCGATTCATCCTCGACAAGCCCCCACAAAACAGAGGCCGACTTCGGCGCACAAAACGTTAAATCGTAGCCCGGAACACCACGAGATCCTGGCGCACGCCCCAACGATTCACCACTAGGAGCCACCGCGTTATTGAACCAATTGCGTACCGCACCACCATCAACAGTTTCACCCACCACGACACCACACGCCGCCTCAATCTCACGAACATCCGCTACAGATTCCCCCACCATCCACGCCCGCGCAGGCTGACGACCATCCTCCGAGTAATACGCATCCAACCCCGACGACTCATCCACCGTGGACTCGTAATACGCCACAGAATCAGCATGCAACTTCGACAACGTCAACAACGCCCCTGCACACCTCCTCCAAACGCCCAGCCACCTCGACCACAGCACTGGTTGACAGTTTACTGCAAATGTACCTTGGTGTATGGGATTTTACGGCTGTTATTCTCTTTGCATCGGTGGGGTGCAGGACACAAAAGCCTTTTGTGTCCTGTTAGTTGGAGGCAATCGGAAGTTTCCAGAACAGAGAAATACGGTTGATCTCCGCCTAAGTAAGCATCCTGTTCCACAAGAAACTACTACTCATTGCCACCACCTAAGAGCTCAGCAACAGCGGCATCAAGCTTTTCCTGGAGCCCAGCTCCATCTAGTTTTGCACGCACAGCACCACGTACCGTTTGGAACCCAAGCCCCTCATCAGGGACAGCAGAAGCAAGTCGTTCACACTCCACACATAGATCGACGAGCTCTTGGTGTAGAGACTCTGAAGGATCAAACTCAGGGATCGCCAATCGCCACGGATAAGTATCGAAATGTCGACCACCAAACAAACCAATAGCTTGATAATGCTGGACCATCTCAGTAGTCAATGGAGCGTTCAAAATAGCAGTTAGATACCGAGCCTCTGCCCGATTCTTGACGGGCAACCAGTACAAAGAATGCTCAGCGATGGCCTTCAGCGAGTCAGAATACGCAGCAGCAAGAGCCGTACCTGAAGCTGTGTAGAAAACACGTAAGCGTGAACCACCAAGCTGCTTCGCAAGAAGTCGGTGGTAGTCGATCCGATCAGTCAGCGATTCGGGAGAACGGGTGGATCTATGCATAGTCCACAGTTGCGAAGCCTTGTTCCACCACCGGGCTAAGCCTGGACCGCCACGTTCAGCGATCTCTGATTCAGACAGGACGGTTTCCTTGTCAATGGGCAGCACAGCTTTCCATGGCTTAAGGAATTTAAACGGAACAATCGTAGACCCTAGGTGCACGTCATAGATATAACGTTTCTCAACAACCTCAGACAGGCCCGGGATGTCTCTCCAGGGCTTCTTTTCGAGCGAAGTGCGCAACGATGTAACGCTGATATTCCCTCGGCTCTGACCGAGTTTTCCTGATGCCTCTTTCTCCTCGACGAACAAGAGAAACCGAGGGACGATAGTTGCTCCCTGAGAGACAAGCTTTCGGTATACAGACCCTCCTTCTTTTTGATCGATGGATAGGGTGATGAGGTCACGTTCCGTAAAAGTCAGAGCTTTTTTGGTCTCTTCCCATCCAGACTTATCGCGTTTGCCGTCGACGACTCGTTTGACTTTTGGGAATCCATGGCTAGGTGTGACCGTGGGGGATCCGATGTGCTTTATTCCGAACGTAACGGCACAAGGAACAGGGAACAGATCATTTTTCGGGCGCACGTTGGCGAGATCCCATACTTCAGTGAATTCACCGAAAAGAGTCTCGCTACCCCAATTGCCTTTACGTAAGCCTTCGTACTGGCTACGACTCAGCACAGCTAGTGGTGTGACAAAACCAAAGCGTCCATCGACCTTGAGGTGAAGTGCCCTAGGTTTTGTTCCTAGGCATGTGCCTTGATTTCCATTATTCCTTG
>NZ_JADGIT010000013.1:0-6848 GCF_015233855.1 Corynebacterium sp. ED61
TAGCGCGCCGCCCTGTCACGGCGGAGGTCGCGGGTTCAAGTCCCGTCAGGGTCGCGTCGGATTCATCTGTCATGGATGAGTTCGCGGCCAGATAGCTCAGTCGGTAGAGCGTTCGCCTGAAAAGTGAAAGGTCGCCGGTTCGATCCCGGCTCTGGCCACCATAGTGGTTAAGAAAATCCCCCAGCCTTCGCGGCTGGGGGATTTTTGCATTCAGCTCGCCCGGAGTGTCCCGGCTCGTAGCTACACTGGGGAACCTGACACCGACACTCAGCAAACGAATGCTGACAGAGGCGGTCGAAAGACTCGCGTTTGGCGTCGGATGAATAAGGAAAAAGGAAGGTTCACACCATGGCACAATCAGTGCGCAAGAAGATTGACCGCTTCGTCATCGAGGTCGATGGCCAGGAGGCCGGCTTCGCGGCGTTCGTTGACTCTCCAGAGGGCGATGTGCGGGATTTCAACCACACGGTGGTGGATTCCGATTTCCGTGGGCAGGGCCTGTCCAGGCCGCTGATTACGGAGGCACTGGATGCCACGCATGAAGAGGGCATGAAGATCAAGGCCACCTGCTCGGCAGTGGCTGGGTTCGTGGAGAAGAACCCGGAGTACCAAGACCTGCTGGCTTAAATGTTGTTCTGCATGTCGTCAACGTATTTGACGGCATCCACCAGCGGGGTGTTCTGATCCGGCTTGCGCGGGCGGATCTTGGCTGGGATACCCGTGAGGATCGAATTCGCAGGGGCATCCTTGGTCACCACGGCGTTTGCGCCGATCGCGGAGCCGGCGCCGATGGTGATGGGGCCTAGCACCTTAGCGCCCGCACCCACCATCACGCCGTCTTCGAGGGTGGGGTGGCGCTTGCGCTGTACCAGCTCGGAGCCGCCGAGGGTCACGCCGTGATAGAGCATCACATCATCGCCGATCTCTGCAGTCTCACCGATGACCACGCCCATGCCGTGGTCGATGAAGAAGCGACGGCCGATCGTGGCTCCGGGGTGGATCTCCACGCCCGTGAAGAAGCGGGCGAGCTGGCTCAAGATGCGCGCAGGAGCCCGGTGGCCGCGCTCCCATAGGGAATGCGAAACGCGGTGCGACCAAATGGCGTGCAGACCGGAGTAGACCAGTGCGTTTTCCAAGTCGCCGCGGGCGGCTGGGTCGTGGGAGCGTGCATTGTTCAGATCCTCGCGGAGAAGCCCCAGGATGCTCACGTGAATACCTCTTTCATGCCACAGCGTAGTCTCCTGCAGCCTTACATAGACTAACGCGCTACTTAACCAATTGAAGGATAAGTAGCGCGTTGCTATTCCCTGCAATGATTGTTGGGGTGAATAGCGGGGGAGTATGATTACTGCCTTGTGCCTGGCGGCAGGGGATTAATCGCGCAGGTCTTCGAACAGCACAGTGGAGACGTAGCGCTCGCCGAAGTCGCAAACGATGACCACGATGGTCTTGCCTTCATTCTCGGGCTTCTTGGCTTCTTCCAGTGCGGCCCATACGGCGGCACCGGAGGAGATGCCGGCGAGGATGCCCTCTTGCACGGCCAGTTCGCGGGCCACGCGGATAGACTCATCGAGTGGCGCATCGTGGACGCGATCCAGAATGTCGCGGTTCAGGTTGTCTGGGAAGAAGTTGGTGCCCAGGCCCTGGATCTTGTGTGGTCCAAAGCGGCCTTCGGACAGCAGTGGGGAATCGGCTGGTTCCACGCCGACGACCTCGAGGCCTTCCTTCTGCTCCTTGAGGTACTTGCCAGCGCCGGAAACGGTGCCGCCGGTGCCCACGCCGGCGACGAAGATGTCGATGTCGCCGTCCGTGTCAGCCCAGATCTCTGGGCCGGTGGTGTTGTAGTGGATTCCCGGGTTGGCTGGGTTGGAGAACTGGCGTGCGAGCACGGCGTTCTCGGTGGATTCCACGATCTCGTTGGCCTTGTCCACGGCGCCCTGCATGCCGCCGGTGCCTGGGGTGAGAACCAGCTCTGCGCCGAGTGCGCGGAGCATGACGCGACGCTCGGTGGACATGGTCTCTGGCATGGTCAGGATGACCTTGTAGCCGCGTGCTGCGCCGACCATGGCCAGGGCGATGCCGGTGTTGCCGGAGGTTGCCTCGACGATGGTGCCGCCGGGCTTGAGGGAGCCGTCCTTCTCGGCGGCTTCCACAATGGCTACGCCGATGCGGTCCTTGACGGAGTTGCCGGGGTTGGAGGCCTCTAGCTTGGCGATAACAGTTGCGCCTAGTCCCTCGGTGAGCTTGTTTAGCTTCACCAGTGGGGTGTTTCCAATGAGGTCAGTGAGGTTTTCGTAGATCTTAGCCATGAGCGTGCGTGCTCCTTACTGCATCAGCATCATCGTGTAGACCGTTCGGTCTACTTGGGTATGGAAACGAGTCTACCCCCACCGTCTCGTGTTCGTCCACCTGGTTTCGAACCCCAATCTTTTTCTTCTTTTCGACGCCAATCTCCAGCGCATTTCCACTACCGTCCATTGGCCCTAAGGGGTTAGAATGTTCAAAAGGTGGCGAAACGACGTGCAGGACGTGGACAATGGCACCCATGAGCAGCTTTGAAACCATTCAGACATCCGTAGAGGGCGCAGTAGCCACCATCACCATCGACCGCCCCAAGGCATTGAATGCCTTGAATAGCCAAGTGCTCGAGGAGGTTGTGGCCGCTGCCGAGGGCTTCGACGCTGACGAGAACATCGGCGCGATTGTGCTGACGGGCAGCGAGAAGGCGTTTGCCGCGGGCGCCGATATTAAGGAAATGCAGACCAAGTCCTACCCAGGCATCCGCATGGAGCGGATGTTTGAGGATTGGGAGCGCTTGGCGAAGCTGGAAACTCCGCTGATCACCGCAGTGTCCGGCTACGCGCTGGGCGGCGGCTGCGAGGTGGCCATGTTGGGCGACATCCTGCTGGCCAGCGAATCCGCGAAGTTCGGACAGCCAGAGATCACGTTGGGCATCATCCCAGGCATGGGTGGCACGCAGCGCCTGACCCGCGCGGTGGGCAAGTACAAGGCCATGGATCTGATCCTTACCGGACGCACCATGGATGCAGAGGAAGCCGAGCGCAGTGGCCTGGTATCCCGCGTGCTTCCAGTGGAGGGCTTCCAGAAGGAAGTGGCCAAGGTCGCCCAGAAGGTGGCAGGAATGTCTCAGGTGGCCACCGCTGCCGCCACGAAGATGGTGGATGCCGCATACGAAACCACGCTGACCCAGGGTGTCGCGACCGAGCGCGATACTTTCTGGGCTCTGTTTGCCACCGAGGATCAGTCCGAGGGAATGGATGCCTTCGTGAACAAGCGCAAGCCAGAGTGGAAGAATTGCTAACCTGCCACTTGCCGCTGATAGGGCCTTTGAACTGCCCTAATTTAGAGTTGAGTGAAAGGTTGAGCCATGGGAGACGGACTGTCGTGGCAGACTGAAACCCATGGCAAAGAAGAAAAAGTTCACCCTGCACAGTGCCCTGCCCATTCAGGAGTTGCACGCGGTGCTCACCTCAGAGCGCTACTTGCTGACCAACGAGGGCATTGAAAATCCTGGAAACTCCCGCGTGGTGGACGCTGAGCAGAGCGTTCGAGACGATGGCACGGTCACTGCCCGCGTGCATATGGCTAGCCAGGTCAAAGCTGCAGGAGCTGCCGAGCAGCCGGAGGCTGAAGCGGCGGGCGGCGACGAGGTTGGCGTGGAAAATAATGGCGAACCAGCTGCATCCCAACCAAACGAAATGCACGTCGAGCAGACCACAACCGTCTCGCCGATAGAAGAAGACCGCAAGGGACTGAACTTCCGATTCGCCACCATCATGCCGCTGCCAGGCCGCATGGGCACGGTGTTTACGGACATGGATGTTCGCCCCGATGACGCTGGAACGGGCAGTGACGTAGACGTAGAAATGCGGGTCGACACTAGCATTCCGATCATTGGCCCGAAGTTGGCTAAGCACCTGCTGGGAAATTCTGAGGAATCTGTGGGCAAGGGTCTGCGACGGGCCGAGCGGCTAGTGACATTTCCCACTGACGAGACGGGCCCTAATCAATCCTGACCTGCACTTTATGCTTTCCCGTTCATCCCGGCATGCTTGCACGGCGAGGCAAACTTGGATGTGAGTTTTGGGGGTATTCGGGGGGTGGTTTATACTCACCTCAGACATGTCACCCAGACGATTGATATCCCCCAGGTAGGTGTCCCACAAAGTGGGTCGCCGAGCAGTGGTCAGGTTGATTACCAATACTTCTGACCTGCGCCTAGAGGATCTGAGATATTTTTCGGGCCAGCCCGGAAAACCTGTAAAGGGAGTGAGTCCGTGGAGCAGCAGCGCCATCGTGATGACGAAGACGCGATCTACAACGCGCTGAATTCGTTGAAGAATGCTACGGGCATTCCAGCGACCATGTACGCAGCAACTTTTCCGGACGGCAAGTTGCGCATAACCAACTGGGTCGGGCTTCGCACTCCGGCGCTGCACAACCTGGAGATCGCACCAGGACTCGGCGTGGGGGGACGCGTGGTGCAGACCCGTCGCCCAGTAGGCGTTTCTGATTACACGCGGGCCAAGTCCATCTCTCATGATTTCGACCGGCAGATCCGCGACGAGGGAATGCACAGCATCGTGGCAGTCCCCGTCATCGTGAGCCGCGAGGTCAAGGGCGTTTTGTACGCCGGCGTTCATTCTCGGGCGAGGATGGGGGACAAGGTCCTCGAGGAAGTCACCATGACCGCCCGCTGTCTCGAGCAGGAATTCGCGATCAACGAGGCCTTGCGCCGTTCCGGAGGTGCCCGAGGTGCAGCCTCTGGCACGGGGGTCAAGCAAGTGCGCTCCATGTCCGGCGCGGAGTGGGAGCAGGTGCGCGCTACGCACTCTAAGCTGCGGATGCTGGCCAACCGCGTCAACGATGAAAGCCTGCGCCGCGACCTCGAAGTGCTGTGCGATCAGATGGTTTCCCCGGTTCGCGTCAAGCAGACCACCAAGCTTTCCGCCCGTGAGCTCGACGTTTTGGCTTGCGTCGCACTGGGGCACACCAACGTTGAAGCCGCCGCGGAGATGGGAATTGGCGCCGAGACCGTCAAAAGTTACCTGCGCTCTGTCATGCGCAAGCTCGGAGCACACACCCGTTACGAGGCCGTGAATGCTGCGCGGCGTATCGGTGCGCTGCCCTGATCCCCTCGGTCTCTTTTTTCTCGACGCCACCACGGTTCCGACCGGGTGGTGTCTCGCATGAAATCTGTACTCCTTTCTGGCTAGGGTGGGACGTGTGAAAGATAGCTTTCTAGTTCATGGAGGGGCGCGCCTGCATGGCGCCGTCAAGGTAGCTGGCGCGAAGAACAGCGTGCTGAAGTTGATGTCTGCCGCATTGTTGGCGCCCGGCACAACGGTTTTGACCAACTGTCCGGACATCGCGGACGTCAGTTATATGGCTGATGTGTTGCGCGGCCTCGGCTGTGAGGTGGAACTGTCTGGGGATACTGTGCGGATCTCCACTCCGGAAGTGGTGGAATACAATGCGGACTTTGACGCGGTACGCCAGTTCCGTGCGTCGGTGGCAGTCCTGGGGCCGTTGACTGCTCGTCGACACAAGGCGCGAGTGGCGCTACCGGGCGGTGACGCGATTGGATCCCGTCCATTGGATATGCACCAAAGCGGGCTGGAGCGTATGGGAGCGACCACCCGCATCGAACACGGCTGTGTGGTGGCAGAGGTAGAGTACCTACGTGGCGCGACCATCAAGTTGGACTTTCCTTCCGTGGGTGCGACGGAAAACATCCTGACGGCGGCGGTACTTGCTGAAGGAACGACAGTGCTGGACAACGCAGCGCGGGAGCCGGAGATCGTTGACCTGTGCAACTTCCTCATCGAGATGGGAGCACAGGTAGAGGGAGCCGGAAGCAACACCATTACCGTGCACGGCGTGGATCACTTGAGCCCCGTGGAACACGAGGTAGTGGGTGACCGAATCGTCGCCGGCACGTGGGCATACGCCGCAGCGATTACCCGCGGCGATATCACAGTGGGCGGAATTGATCCTGCTCATCTGCACTTGGTGCTGGGCAAGCTAAAGATGGCAGGCGCGCAGGTGGAGACATACCCCAGTGGCTTCCGCGTGGTGCAAGACAGGCAACCGACTGCGGTGGACTACCAAACTCTGCCTTTCCCAGGTTTCCCGACGGACCTGCAGCCTCTAGCTATCGCACTGTGTGCAGCCAGTGAGGGAATGTCCGTGATTACGGAGAACATCTTTGAGTCTAGGTTCCGCTTCGTGGACGAGATGATGCGACTGGGAGTGGACGCGTCTATTGATGGCCATCATGTAGTGATCCGTGGCGGACGTGAACTTTCCTCGGCACCGGTGTGGAGTTCCGATATCCGCGCGGGTGCTGGATTGGTGCTGGCCGGGCTGATCGCCGATGGAGTGACTGAAGTCCACGATGTCTATCACGTAGATAGGGGATACCCAGGCTTCGATCAGCAGCTCAATGCGCTGGGCGCGCGCGTGGAGCGCAAGTCTGTGTAGCTTTCGGTCTTGCGTTTTGCTGGTGTGACCTGCGGGGTTGTGTTCGTTCGGGGTGGTGTGTACATTTATTCAAGTCAGCGCGACCGACACCGCCACTGCGAGTCAGTGGTTGGCAGGACAACAGGCCCTGACAAATCCCTTTTCTTTCACAGTCTGAATTTTTTCAGCGTTGTGTCCGAGAGCGCGTGGAAGATAAAGAGTTCACGAAGATTTTGCTTTTCAGTAACTTTGTGGATAGACTCGGAAATCCGTCACAGCGACCAGCACACTTTGAGTGTGTGAGTGTTGGTGTGTGCATATGATGTTTGAGAACTCAATAGCGTGATGAACCAAGTTATTTTTTG
>NZ_JADGIT010000014.1:0-3962 GCF_015233855.1 Corynebacterium sp. ED61
GAGCACTTGACGCCCCCTTGTGGTGTGGGTTACTGGTTGGTGTGTTTGTTGGTTGTTGGATGATGTGTTCCACCTGTGCGGTAACGCGCGCAGTATTTTTTGTGTGAATACGTAAATCACCTGGCCCTGTCTGACGTCTGTGTCGGGGGTTGGTTGTCTACTGTGGCTGGTTGATGTGAGGTCCACCCCCGTGGGCTGTTTGAGCGTTGATCAGGTTTTTGATGGAAATATTTTTTATTTTTTGTCAGTAGTTTTTGTTTTATTTTTGCCAGCTGATTTGGCTCTTTTATATAGCGCCGATATGGCTTTTATGGAGAGTTTGATCCTGGCTCAGGACGAACGCTGGCGGCGTGCTTAACACATGCAAGTCGAACGGAAAGGCCCTGCTTGCAGGGTACTCGAGTGGCGAACGGGTGAGTAACACGTGGGTGATCTGCCTCGTACTTCGGGATAAGCCTGGGAAACTGGGTCTAATACCGGATAGGACCTTCTTTTAGTGTGGAAGGTGGAAAGTTTTTCGGTACGAGATGAGCCCGCGGCCTATCAGCTTGTTGGTGGGGTAATGGCCTACCAAGGCGACGACGGGTAGCCGGCCTGAGAGGGTGTACGGCCACATTGGGACTGAGACACGGCCCAGACTCCTACGGGAGGCAGCAGTGGGGAATATTGCACAATGGGCGCAAGCCTGATGCAGCGACGCCGCGTGAGGGATGACGGCCTTCGGGTTGTAAACCTCTTTCGCTAGGGAAGAAGCCACTTTTGTGGTGACGGTACCTGGATAAGAAGCACCGGCTAACTACGTGCCAGCAGCCGCGGTAATACGTAGGGTGCAAGCGTTGTCCGGAATTACTGGGCGTAAAGAGCTCGTAGGTGGTTTGTCGCGTCGTCTGTGAAAGCCCGGGGCTTAACTCCGGGTCTGCAGGCGATACGGGCATAACTAGAGTGCTGTAGGGGAGACTGGAATTCCTGGTGTAGCGGTGAAATGCGCAGATATCAGGAGGAACACCGATGGCGAAGGCAGGTCTCTGGGCAGTAACTGACGCTGAGGAGCGAAAGCATGGGGAGCGAACAGGATTAGATACCCTGGTAGTCCATGCCGTAAACGGTGGGCGCTAGGTGTGGGGATCTTTCTACGATTTCCGTGCCGTAGCTAACGCATTAAGCGCCCCGCCTGGGGAGTACGGCCGCAAGGCTAAAACTCAAAGGAATTGACGGGGGCCCGCACAAGCGGCGGAGCATGTGGATTAATTCGATGCAACGCGAAGAACCTTACCTGGGCTTGACATACACCGGATCGGCGCAGAGATGCGTCTTCCCTTGTGGCTGGTGTACAGGTGGTGCATGGTTGTCGTCAGCTCGTGTCGTGAGATGTTGGGTTAAGTCCCGCAACGAGCGCAACCCTTGTCTTGTGTTGCCAGCACGTAATGGTGGGGACTCGCGAGAGACTGCCGGGGTTAACTCGGAGGAAGGTGGGGATGACGTCAAATCATCATGCCCCTTATGTCCAGGGCTTCACACATGCTACAATGGTCGATACAGTGGGTTGCGATACCGCGAGGTGGAGCTAATCCCTTAAAGTCGGCCTCAGTTCGGATTGGAGTCTGCAACTCGACTCCATGAAGTCGGAGTCGCTAGTAATCGCAGATCAGCAACGCTGCGGTGAATACGTTCCCGGGCCTTGTACACACCGCCCGTCACGTCATGAAAGTTGGTAACACCCGAAGCCGGTGGCCTAACCCTTGTGGAGGGAGCCGTCGAAGGTGGGATTGGCGATTGGGACGAAGTCGTAACAAGGTAGCCGTACCGGAAGGTGCGGCTGGATCACCTCCTTTCTAAGGAGTTTTTAGTAATGATTGATTGTGGGTAGAAAAGCACATCCCATGTAAATGGAACTGTTCAACGTGGCACGGCCAGCCCTTGTGGTGGTTGGTGGTGTGAGTGTTTGGTGGCTGCCCTGTGGTGGGTAGTTGGTGGAATTTTTAAAATCTGGACACACTGTGTGTGTCTGGGGCTTGGTTTGTTGCGTCTGTTGGGTGTCTGGAGCATTATGTCTCCGTGGAAAATGGTGCATGGCATGGTCACTGTGTGTGGCCATTGTGTGTGCTGTTTGTGTTGTGTGAGAACTGTATAGTGGACGCGAGTATCTTCTTTTTTTGTAATGCAATTTTTTGTTGTTGTGTGTTTGTTCACCTGATGATATTGCCTGATTGCGCATCTATGCGATGCCCACTTAAGTGGGTTGTTTGTGTGGTGTGTGTGTTGTGTGAATTGTTGTGAAGGGCGCACGGTGGATGCCTTGGCATGATGAGCCGATGAAGGACGTGTAAGGCTGCGTTAAGCCTCGGGGAGTTGCCAATAGAGCGTTGATCCGAGGATGTCCGAATGGGGAAACCCGGCCGTAGTTATGTGCGGTCACCCGCCAGTGAATTCATAGCTGGTGTGGAGGGAACGCGGGGAAGTGAAACATCTCAGTACCCGTAGGAGAAGAAAATAATAATGATTCTGCTAGTAGCGGCGAGCGAACGTGGATTATTGGCTAAACCATATGCGTGTGATACCTGGCAGGGGTTGCGTGTGTGGTGTTGTGGGGTCTTGATGTGCGGTGCTGCCACGACCGTGCCCCATGCGCGTGTGTTAGCGGAAGTGGTTTGGAATGGCCTGCCGTAGACGGTGAGAGTCCGGTACGTGAAAACATGTGTGTGTGGGGTTGTTGAGTTGCCCCGAGTAGCAGCGGGCTCGTGGAATCTGCTGTGAATCTGCCGGGACCACCCGGTAAGCCTGAATACTTATTGTGACCGATAGCGGATAGTACCGTGAGGGAATGGTGAAAAGTACCCCGGGAGGGGAGTGAAATAGTACCTGAAACCGTGTGCTTACAATCCGTCAGAGCCTCCTTGTGGGGTGATGGCGTGCCTTTTGAAGAATGAGCCTGCGAGTCAGCGGCATGTCGCGAGGTTAACCCGATTGGTGGGGTAGTCGTAGCGAAAGCGAATACTAACGAGTGTGTTTGAGTGGCATGTCCTGGACCCGAAGCGGGGTGATCTACCCATGGCCAGTGTGAAGCAGCAGTAAGATGCTGTGGAGGCGCGAACCCACTTAGGTTGAAAACTGAGGGGATGAGTTGTGGGTAGGGGTGAAAGGCCAATCAAACTCCGTGATAGCTGGTTCTCCCCGAAATGCATTTAGGTGCAGCGTCGTGTGTTTCTTGCCGGAGGTAGAGCTACTGGTTGGTTTAGCGGGACTATCATCTTAGCGACATCAGCCAAACTCCGAATGCCGGGAAGTCAGAGCACGGCAGTGAGACTGCGGGGGATAAGCTTCGTAGTCGAGAGGGAAACAGCCCAGATCGCCGGCTAAGGCCCCTAAGAGTGTACTAAGTGGAAAAGGATGTGGGATCGCGAAGACAGCCAGGAGGTTGGCTTAGAAGCAGCCATCCTTGAAAGAGTGCGTAATAGCTCACTGGTCGAGTGGTTCTGCGCCGACAATGTAGTGGGGCTCAAGTACACCGCCGAAGCCGCGGAACTCAACTTTTGTTGGGTTGGTAGGGGAGCGTCGTGTAGCCAGTGAAGGTGCGGGGTAACCCAGTGCTGGAGGCTATGCGAGTGAGAATGCAGGCATGAGTAGCGAATGATGAGTGAGAAACTCATCCGCCGGATGACTAAGGGTTCCTGGGTCAAGCTAATCTTCCCAGGGTGAGTCGGGACCTAAGGCGAGGCCGACAGGCGTAGTCGATGGATAACGGGTTGATATTCCCGTACCCGTGTATGTGCGACCAATGGTGAATCAGTGATACTAACCGCCCAAAAGCATGCGTTTATCATCTTCGGATGGTGTTTGTGTGTGGCTGCGTGGGACCTGAACTGGTAGTAGCCAAGCGATGGGGTGACGCAGGAAGGTAGCCAAGCCACTTACTGGATTGTGGTGTAAGCGTGTGGCCCGCAGAATTTGGTAAATCCGTTCTG
>NZ_JADGIT010000015.1:0-1459 GCF_015233855.1 Corynebacterium sp. ED61
GGGCTCTTCACGATTTAGAGTGCGTTGATCCTGGCCTGCAGCTGGCCGGAGTGGATCAGTGACCGCAAGATGTAGTGGTCGAGGTTCCGGAACCCGAGTGCGATGCCGCGTAGGTGCTCAAGCCGTCCGTTGATGGCTTCGACCGGGCCGTTGGACGCCCCAATGTCGAAGTAGGCGAGCACGTCCTCACGCCGGCGCCACAAGGTCCGTCCCAGCTGGGCAAGCTCCGTGAGACCTTCGGGTAGGCCCTTACGAATACTGTTGATCACCCTGCTCATGAGCTTCTTGCCCTCCGATTTCTTCGGATGCCCGTACGCCTGGATCAGGTCCTGGTAGAACATCCAGGTGACTTCGAGTGCGACGTACTCATCGTCGGTGGCCCACAACAGGTCCAGCCGCCTGTTCTGCGGCGTCGTGAGGTAGTTCCTCCTGGTCAGCAAGGTGCGTCGGTACTTGTATAACGGATCATCCTTACGCCCACGCCGCCCCGAGGTTTCACGTTGCAGGCGTTGCCGACAGCCGGTGAGCTTGTCCGCGGCCAGGTGCACGACATGGAAGGGATCCATGACCTTTCTCGCCTGAGGGAGCGCCTGGTCCACCGCGGTGGCGTAGCCGGCGAAGCCGTCCATCGTCACCACCTGGACGTGCTCCCGGAAGTCGGGGGTGCGTTCCTGCAGCCAGCTACGTAGAACTTCTGCGCTGCGCCCCGGGCGCATGTCCAGCAGGCGGGCAGACCCTGTCCCGTCGACCAGCGGGGTGAGGTCCACCAGGACCGTCACGAACGACGACGGCTGGCCGGGGCGGCGGGTGTGCTTCCACACATGCTCGTCCACACCGAGGATGCGCACCCCCTCCAGGTGGGAGGGGTTGTCGTAGACCAGCTTGCGGCAGGCATCGACGGCGATCCGGTTGACCAGTTCCCAACCGACACCCAGGGCCTTGGCGGTCGCAGACACGCTCATCCGATCAATCGCCAGGCGCTGCAAGATCCAGCGGGTGACCCGGTGGGTCAGCTTCGCACCATCATCGGCGCAGGTCAGGGAGGCCTGGAAGATCTTCCTGCCGCAGGCTGGATAGCTGCAGGTGAACCTCGGGACACGGACATGAAGGCGGGTGGGGAACCCCACGACGGGAAGGTCGACCAGGGTCCGGACGATGTGGTCCCGTAGCTTTCCGGGATTTCCGCACTCGGGGCAGAGTCCGTCCACGGTCACGGGTGCGGCGTCGATGATGGTGAGGGTGCCGGCGTCGGCGGCACCGGTGATGGTCAGGCCGATTTCCGCGGTACGGCAGATGGTGTCGGCCACGAGGTTGCCAGTAGTAGGCTGCACAGTAGGGTCCTGGTTCGGTCAGATGGAAGCTTCGCAACTCTCATCTTGTGCCGGCCAGGACCCCTATATGTTGTGCCACCCCGAACTCCACCCTGGGCTCACCTACGCACTCCGAAACGCGAAGAGCC
>NZ_JADGIT010000016.1:0-1450 GCF_015233855.1 Corynebacterium sp. ED61
GGGTGAGGCGTGATGCGTACCCGTTGTGGGGATGTTGGTGATCCTATGCTGTCGAGAAAAGCCTCTAGTGAGTGCATATATGGCCCGTACCCTAAACCGACACAGGTAGTCAGGTAGAGAATACTAAGGCGATCGGGTGAACTGTGGTTAAGGAACTCGGCAAATTGCCCCCGTAACTTCGGGAGAAGGGGGACCACTGCTGGTGACAGACTGATTTGAGCTGGTGGTGGTCGCAGAGAGTAGAGGGAAGCGACTGTTTACTAAAAACACAGGTCCGTGCGAAGACGATAAGTCGATGTATACGGACTGACGCCTGCCCGGTGCTGGAAGGTTAAGAGGACCTGTTAGGGCATTAATGTCCGAAGCGGAGAATTTAAGCCCCAGTAAACGGCGGTGGTAACTATAACCATCCTAAGGTAGCGAAATTCCTTGTCGGGTAAGTTCCGACCTGCACGAATGGCGTAACGACTTCCCTGCTGTCTCAACCACAGGCCCGGCGAAATTGCAGTACGAGTAAAGATGCTCGTTACGCGCGGCAGGACGAAAAGACCCCGGGACCTTCACTATAGCTTGGTATTGGTGTTTGGTTCGGTTTGTGTAGGATAGGTGGGAGACTGTGAAGCTATCACGCTAGTGGTGGTGGAGTCGTTGTTGAAATACCACTCTGATCGAATTGAGCATCTCAACCTCGGCCCATGATCTGGGTTAGGGACAGTGCCTGGTGGGTAGTTTAACTGGGGCGGTTGCCTCCCAAAGAGTAACGGAGGCGCCCAAAGGTTCCCTCAGCCTGGTTGGCAATCAGGTGTTGAGTGTAAGTGCACAAGGGAGCTTGACTGTGAGACTGACAGGTCGAGCAGGTACGAAAGTAGGGACTAGTGATCCGGCACCGGCTTGTGGAAGCGGTGTCGCTCAACGGATAAAAGGTACCCCGGGGATAACAGGCTGATCTTCCCCAAGAGTCCATATCGACGGGATGGTTTGGCACCTCGATGTCGGCTCGTCGCATCCTGGGGCTGGAGTAGGTCCCAAGGGTTGGGCTGTTCGCCCATTAAAGCGGCACGCGAGCTGGGTTTAGAACGTCGTGAGACAGTTCGGTCTCTATCCGCCGTGCGCGTTGAAACTTGAGAAAGGCTGACCCTAGTACGAGAGGACCGGGTTGGACATACCTCTGGTGGGCCAGTTGTCACGCCCGTGGCATGGCTGGTTGGCTACGTATGGGAGGGATAACCGCTGAAAGCATCTAAGCGGGAAGCCTGTTTCGAGATGAGGTTTCTTTTGAGGTTCCCTATAGATTATGGGGTTGATAGGCCGGATCTGGAAGCGCTGTAAAGTGTGGAGGTGACCGGTACTAATGGACCGAGACGATTTAACACAATCCCAATGTGTTTGGGTTGGTGTGTTGAGTTAGGTGAACGAGCAAAATATATGCGCATGTAACGAGAGTCACGCC
>NZ_JADGIT010000017.1:0-1307 GCF_015233855.1 Corynebacterium sp. ED61
TGAAGTGCCCTAGGTTTTGTTCCTAGGCATGTGCCTTGATTTCCATTATTCCTTGGGCAGGGTTGTGGCTCCAAAACTCTGATTCAACCTCAGCTGGCGTGCGGTACCCCAGGGACTGATGGAGCCTAGAATCGTTCCACCAGGTAACCCACTCGAAGGTTGCGATCTCCACGTCCACCACATCGCTCCACGTGCGGGTATGAATCAGCTCGTTCTTGTAGGAACCATTGACGTTTTCCGCCAGCGCATTGTCATAAGAATCGCCCACCGTGCCGGTAGAAGCAGCAATCCCATATTCCGCAAGCCGCTCGTTGTAGACAATGCTCACGTATTGCGAACCGTGGTCAGAGTGGTGGATCAGGCTTGAGGTTTCCTTTGCGCTGACGATCGCCTGGTTGAGCGCTTGCAGCGGCAACGCCTCGGTACGCATCGAATCCGATAGCGCCCATCCGACGATCCGCCGGGAGAACACATCGGTGACAAAAGCGGTGTATACGAACCCCTTTCGGGTGCGCACATAGGTAATGTCAGCTACCCACAATGCGCCCGGTGCTGGCGCTGTGAAATCGCGAGCAACCAGGTCTGGACGCGGATCCGGACCTTTGGGCTTGCGAGTCGTCACAGGAGACCGGCCTTTCCCCTTGCCAGTAACGCCAGCAAGGCGCATCAGACGCGCGGTCTGCTCACGCCCAATATCGATGCCGTCTCGACGAAGAACATGCCAGATCTTACGGACGCCGTAGACTCCGTAATTGGCGCTATGAACAGCACTTATATGTTCGACCAGGGCAGCGTCGCGAAGACTGCGGGCACTAAGCCCGCGAGCTTTGGACTGGCGGTACCCACGAGAGGTAATGAAGCCACCTTCCCGATTGCTCTTCAACGTCTGGCAGATGAACTCGACTGTGAAACGATCCCGGTGTTCATCGATGAACTGGATCATTTCCGACGTTGTGGGTCGAGTTCTGACGCGAAAAAAGCCGATGCGGCTTTCAATAACTCGTTGGTGTCGCGAAGCTCTTGATTCTCACGGCGCAACTTGGCTACCTCTGCAACGAGATCTTCGGGTAAGGGCTCAGCAACTCGGCCTTCGCGGCGAGCAGCCTGCGTCCACTGCCGGGCTGTGTGCCACGACACTCCCAACTTCGGTGCCACAGTCTGGCAAGCGGATTGCATCGAAAGGTTCTCTACCAGGATACGGTCCTCGACGAGGCGGACCACGCGGTCCTTCGCATCCTGGTCAAATTTCTTTGGCATGTTCCAGATTTTCCCATCTACTCAGACGGAACAAAACCTGGGGCACTTCA